>NZ_JBIATA010000015.1:0-210016 GCF_042891295.1 Streptomyces sp. NPDC001902
CCCCGGGGTGACGGCGGCCCCCCCCCCCCCCCCCCGGGGGGGCCCCCCCCCGGGGGGGGGGGGCCCCCCCGCGGGGGCGGGGGGCCCCCCCCCCGGGGGGGGGGGGGGGCCCGCCCCCCCCCCCCCACCGCCGTGAGGTCCCCGCTCAGTCGCCCCTGTCGTCCTCGGCGCTGAGCCCGAGACCCGGGAGCAGCCCGGGCAGCAGCGGCGGGAGGGTGACCGACGGCTGGGTGCCGTCGCCGCCCGAGGTGCTGCCGGTCGGCGTGGGGTCGAGCAGATTGCCGGTGCCGCCGATGAGGCCGCTGTCCGAACTGCGCGACGCCGAAGGGCTGGCCTTGTCGCCGCCGCGCTCGTCGGCGGAACCGCTCGCGGAGCCGCTGACCGAGGGCGAGGGCCCGCGGGTGCCGCTCGCGGAGCGGTCGCCGCTGCCCGGGACGCCGTGGCCGTCACCGTGGCCGGAGCCGGTGGAGGGCGGCAACAGCCTCTGCAGCGGGGCCACTTCGTCCTCTATGGCGTCGAAGACGGAGGTGACCTTGTTGCCCACGTCGTCGAGCCGGGAGGGGAGCTTGCCGCGCAGCTCGGTCCAGCCCCTGCGGTGGTTGCTGGAGAACGCGGAGAGCGTCTCGATCGGCTGCAGCGAACCGTCCTTGCGGTACGCGGCGGCGAGCAGCCGGTGGCCCTCGGAGGCCTCCTGCTGCATCCCCGACAGCGCCCTGCGGATCTCGCCCACCGACTCGTCGTCGAGCTCGCCGCCCCGGCCGCGTTCCATGAGGCGGCGCGCCTCCTGGAGCCGGGTGGAGGCGAGGTCGAGGTAGACCTTGCCGCGGTCGGCGTCGTCGTCGGCGAGGTTGAGGCGCATGTCCTCCATGCCCCGTTTGAGGCCGTAGAGGGTGTCGCCGGGCAGCGCGTCCGTGCTCGCGGCGGCGACGCCGCCGAGGGCGCCGGCCGCCACACCGACGGAGAGGCCGCCGGCGGCGAGCCTGCGCGACCACGCGGAGCGCGGCTTCAGCTTGCCGAGACCGCGGCCGTCGGCGCGGTGCGCGCCCCGGCCGCCGTCGCGTTGTACGGGAACCGTCAGGGTGCCGTCGGCGAGCGCGGCCTCCATGGCGGCGATCAACTGGGCACGCTGGACGGTCTTGGTCTCCGGGTCCAGCGTCGGTCGCGGTACGTCCCGCAGGGCGTCCGCCAGGGCCAGGAACGCGCCCTGGCCCGGATCCGCATGCCGGTCCGCGGCGTGGGCGCCGTGCTGTACGCCGGCACCCGTCTGGGGGCCTTCGCCCTCGAGGGCGTCGGCGAAGGCGTTAGCCCGCCGGTGCGCCGTTGGATTCGCGATCACGGGCGGCACCTCCTCTCGTCATCCACCTCGACTCCCCGTAGTGCCTTCAAGGTTGTGCACCTTGAGCCTTTCCACCCGATCGAGTGATCGGAAGCGGGCAGAGCACGGCATTGGGGGGTCCGCATGTGATGCAACGAGTGCCGCCCGAGTTGGGTTACGCAGTCATGATGATCGGACCGTGGAGGCAGTCGCAAGATGAAGATCCATCCATCGCGCTATCGCGCGTCGTCGGGGAGGAGCCGGGCGAGGGTCCGTACGGCGCGGTACTGCAAGGTCTTGATCGCGCCCTCGTTCTTGCCCATGATGCGGGCCGTCTCGGCGACCGAGAGCCCCTGCAGGAAGCGCAGCGTCACGCACTCCTGCTGTTGGGGGTTGAGCTTGCGGACGGCCCTGAGCAGCGACTCGTTGGACAGCGCCTCCAGGACGCAGTCCTCCGGGCTGGGCTCGACCTCGTTGGCGTCGAGCATCTCCCCGGTGGTCACCTCCAGCCGGAAGCGGCTGGACTTGAAGTGGTCGGCCACCAGGTTGCGCGCGATGGTGACCAGCCACGCGCCGAAGTCACGCCCCTGCCAGGTGAAGGTGCCGATGCGGCGCAGGGCGCGCAGGAAGGTCTCGCTGGTCAGGTCCTCGGCGGTGGCCTTGCCCCCGACGCGGTAGTAGATGTAGCGGTAGACGGTGTCCGAGTAGTGGTCGTAGAGGCGCCCGAAGGCCTCGGTCTCGCCGGCTTGGGCGCGCTCGACCAGGTCCATCATGCGTCCGCTGTCACTGTCGGCCGCCGGCCGGCGCGGGGTGGCGCCCGTGGACCGGTCGGCCTGCTGGGTGCTGCGGGACCGTCTGCCGACCGTGGCCCGGCCGTCGGCCAGCGCGTAGGCGCGGCCGGCGGGCGCTGCCGCCGTGGCGAGTGCGGGGACGAGCACGGCGTGCGCGGGGACAACGCGCAGCAGGTGCTCGGCCACCAGTGCGCGCAGCGTAGCCAGGCCAGAGGCGTCAACCCCGGTGTGTGGGTACACGGGACTCCCAGAGGCAGAACTTCCATCACGTGCAGTACGGAACCGTTCACCCGTCGTAGGGACGTGTGGGTACCGGCTTGCGTCTGAGGAGAATAACGCTTCGTACAGGCGACGCTACACCGAGTTGCTGAAATCGTCGGTTCCGCCCACTCTCTGGCGGAATGGTGATCGATCAATTATCGAACACCGGAACAGTGTTGACCACATAGCGTCGTGAAATGCTCGCGTGGAGAGCGTGTTGTGGCTGTGTGGCTCACCGTGAACTGACGGGGCGCCAGAGGGTGACCCGGGCGTGTCGCCCGCGTCCCTAGCGGCGGCGGCGCTGCAGGGCCATCGCGGCGGCGGCGCCGCCGGCCACGGCGCCCACGCCTGCGGCCGCCGGGATGCCGATCTTCACCGCCTTGCGGCCGGTGCGGTAATCGCGCAGCCGCCAGCCCTTTTCGCGCGCGTGTTTGCGCAGCCGCGTATCGGGATTGATCGCATATGGATGTCCGACGAGCGACAGCATCGGGATGTCGTTCGACGAATCGCTGTACGCGGCGCAGCGCGAGAGTTCGAGTCCCTCCGCGGCGGCGAGGGCCTTGACGGCCTCGGCCTTGGAGGGGCCGTGCAGGGGCTCGCCGACCAGCCGGCCGGTGTAGAGGCCGTCGACGTGCTCGGCGACGGTGCCGAGGGCACCGGTGAGGCCGAGCCTGCGGGCGATGATCGTGGCCGTCTCCACCGGGGCGGCCGTCACCAGCCAGACCCGCTGCCCGGCGTCGAGGTGGGCCTGGGCGAGCGCGCGGGTGCCGGGCCAGATCTTGTCCGCCATGTACTCGTCGTAGATCTCCTCGCCGATGGACATGAGTTCCTCGACGCGGTGCCCCTTGATGATCGAGAGCGCGCTCTCCCGCACCTCCTGCATGTGCTCGGGGTCCTCGGACCCGGCGATCCGGAAGTACGCCTGCTGCCACGCGAAGCGCGCGAGGTCACGGCTCTGGAAGAACTTCCGCTTGTACAGGCCGCGCCCGAAGTGGAAGATCGCGGCGCCTTGCATCACGGTGTTGTCCAGGTCGAAGAAGGCGGCCGCGTGCGGATCGCCGACCACGGGGAACGCGGGGACGCCCGCCAGGTCGTCCTTCTTCTCCACGGGTGCCGCGAGCGCGGCCTCCGCCGCGGCCTCGCCGGCCAGCACGCTGCGCGCGGTGGCGGAGCGCTTACGGGGGGTGAGCCATCGCAGAGCGGCCATGGGGCGAGCATAGCCAGTCCGTTGCGCAACTCCGGTGCACCGATGGAGCAGGTGAATGAACTCCTCGCGACGAGGGTGTTACCGCGGGTCGGGAGTTGACGGAGGCAGAATGGCCGGCATGAGCCCTCTGTTCGGACGCGATGCCCGCAATGCCCGGAGAAACCCGGCGGATCGGACGGTCACGCTGATCGCCAAGCCCGGCTGCCACCTGTGCGACGACGCCCGGACGGTGATCCGCAGGGTCGTCGACGACCTGGGCGCGGCCTTCGAGGAGAGGGACATCACGCGCGACGAGGAGCTGCACGACCGGTACTGGGAGCAGATCCCGGTCGTCCTCATCGACGGGGAACAGCACACCTTCTGGCGTGTCGACGAGGGCCGGCTGCGGCGCGGGCTGGGCGCCTGAGGGCCCTGGTGCGACAGGTGGGCGATTTGCGCGTGTTCCTCTGGACGCGGGTGCTCGATTACCATCAAGGCGTTTTGTGTAGTGCGGGGGTGCGTGAGTAAGGATGGTGACTGCGTGCTCCCGGGCAGACTTCAGGCGCGCGGCGGCTTCGCCGTGGTCGATCTGGAGGCCACCGGTTCCAGTTCGCGGCGCCACCGGGTGGTCGAGCTGGCCGTGGTGCTCCTCGACAGCGACTTCGGGCACGAGGGCGAGTTCTCGACCCTCGTCGACCCCGAGGGGCCCGTCGGCCCCACCCACATCCACGGCATCGAGCCCCGCCATGTCGAGGCGGTCGGCGCGCCCCTGTTCGGGCAGATCGCCCCGAGGCTGCTGGGGCTGCTGCGCGGGCGGGTGCTGGTGGGGCACAACGTCGGCTGCGACCGCGCGTTCCTGGCGGCGGAGTACGCCCGGCTCGGCGTGGAGTTCCCCGTCGTCCCCGAACTGTGCACCATGCGGATGGCCGCGCTGCGGGAGACCGCCCCGGGCGGGCTGAGCCTGCTGGCGTGCGCCGAGGCGGCCGGACTGACCGGCTGGACCGCGCACACGGCGCTGGGGGACGCCCGTACGACGGCCCGGCTCTTCGCCTCGTACGTCCCGGACCACCCGGGTGGACCCGCGCAGACCGAGAAGGCGCTGGCGCGCGCGGCGGTGGTCGAGTGGCCGCAGTTGGCCGGAGCGGACGCGCTGTGGGTGGGGCGCCGGGGTGCGGACCGGGCGCCCGCGTGGAACGTTCCGTCGCAGCAGAAGGTTTCTTATGCCCGTAATGGGGGTGCGTGATGCCGGTCACTTCCCCCGGGCAAATCGGACACCATCTTTGTGCACGCGTTCACAAAGACATAGCCTGGCGTGCACGGGGCGGTCCCAACGACGGGTGCCGCCCGCAGCCCAGCTCTACCCGCAGGAGCATCGTGGCAACTGGCCGAACTCACCGACCGGCGACCCGCAGCCGAGGGATTCCCGAGGCCACCGTCGCCAGGCTCCCGCTGTACCTGCGGGCCCTGACCGCGTTGTCCGAGCGATCGGTGCCCACCGTGTCCTCGGAGGAGCTCGCGGCCGCCGCCGGGGTGAACTCGGCCAAACTGCGCAAGGACTTCTCCTACCTCGGTTCGTACGGAACCCGCGGGGTCGGCTACGACGTCGAGTACCTCGTGTACCAGATCTCCCGCGAGCTGGGCCTCACCCAGGACTGGCCGGTCGTCATCGTCGGCATGGGAAACCTCGGGGCCGCGCTCGCCGGCTACGGCGGCTTCGCCTCCCGGGGCTTCCGCATCGCCGCGCTCATCGACGCGGACGTCCAGCTCACCGGACGGCTCATCGCCGGGCTGCCGGTGCGGCACGCGGACGAGCTGGAGGGCATCGTCCACGACAACCAGGTGTCCATCGGCGTGATCACCACGCCGGCCGGGGCCGCCCAGGAGGTCTGCGACCGCCTGGTGGGCGCCGGGGTCACCTCGATCCTCAACTTCGCCCCGACCGTGCTGACCGTCCCCGACGGGGTCGACGTCCGCAAGGTCGACCTCTCCATCGAGCTGCAGATCCTCGCCTTCCACGAGCAGCGGAAGGCCGGCGAGGAGCTGGAGGGCAGCCTCGCGGCGCCCCCGGTGGCGGCCAAGGCGGCCCGCGACGGCGGCCGCCGTCCGGGACCTGACGGGGACGTCCCCGCCGTGATGCCGGCATGAGCCTCCTCGTCGTCGGACTGAGCCACCGCACCGCCCCCGTCAGCGTCCTGGAGCGCGCGGCGCTCGGTGAGGACACCAAGGGCAAGCTGCTGCTGGACGTCATGGCCGCCGAGCCCGCCGGTGAGGCCGCGGTGCTGTCCACCTGCAACCGCATCGAGCTGTACGCGGACGTCGACAAGTTCCACGCCGGTGTCGCCGAGCTGTCCACGCTGCTGGCGCGGCACAGCGGGGTCGGTCTCGACGAGCTGACCCCGCACCTCTACGTGCACTACGAGGACCGGGCCGTCCACCACCTGTTCTCGGTCGCCTGCGGCCTGGACTCCATGGTCGTCGGCGAGGGCCAGATCCTCGGCCAGATCAAGGAGACCCTGGGGCTCGGCCAGGAGCTGCACACCGCGGGCCGGTCCCTGAACGACCTGTTCCAGCAGGCGCTGCGGGTCGGCAAGCGCGCGCACTCCGAGACCGGGATCGACCGGGCCGGGCAGTCGCTGGTCACCTTCGGCCTGGAACAGATGGCCGAGGCCGTCGGCGGCGTCCCCTACGAGGAGTGGGGCAAGGGCAAGCGCGCCCTGGTCGTCGGCGCCGGCTCGATGAGCTCGCTCGCCGCGGCCACCCTCGCCCGCGCGGGGGCGGGCGAGATCGTGGTCGTCAACCGCACGCAGGAGCGCGCCGAGCGCCTCGCCGAGAGCGTCGGCGGCCGCGCCGCGTCCATGGAGGACCTGGCCGGCGAGCTGTCGTACGCCGACATCGTCGTGTCCTGCACCGGGGCGACCGGCCTGGTGCTCACCGCCGACACCGTCGCCCGCGCCACGCTCTCCCGGGCCCTGCGCTCCGGCGGCGAACCCGTCGCGCCCATCGGGATGCTCGACCTCGCCCTGCCGCGCGACATCGACCCGCTGGTGCACTCCCTGGACGGCGCCCACGTCACCGACCTGGAGACCATCGCCGCGGCCGCCGCCGACGCCCCGATGGCCGCCGACGTCGACGAGGTGCGAAAGATCGTTTCCGCTGAGGTGGCCGCCTTCGGTGCCGCCCAGCGTGCCGCGCACATCACGCCGACCGTCGTCGCCCTGCGCGCCATGGCCGCCGACCTGGTCGCCACCGAGCTGGCACGCCTCAACGGCCGCCTCCCCGACCTGGACGAACGGCAGCGCGCGGAGGTCACCCAGACCGTGCGCCGCGTCGTCGACAAACTCCTGCACGCGCCTACTGTGCGGGTCAAGCAGCTCGCGGGCGAGCCCGGCGGGGCCGGGTACGCCGACGCGCTGCGTGAACTCTTCGACCTGGACCCCCAGGCGGTCGCCGCGGTCAGCAGGGCCGACTCACCGGGCACGCCGGTGATCCCCTCCGCGGCCGTCCCGCCGGCGGTGTCGGCTGCTTCAGCAACGAGTGACTCGAATCGAGGGCGGGCATGACGAGCCCAACCGCACTGAAACTGGGAACCCGGCGCAGCGCGCTGGCGCTGGCGCAGTCCGGCATGGTGGCCGAGCAGGTCCGCCGGATCACCGGCCGTGACGTGGAGCTGGTGGAGATCACCACCTACGGTGACGTCTCGCGTGAGCACCTGGCGCAGATCGGCGGTACCGGCGTCTTCGTCTCCGCCCTGCGCGACGCGCTGCTGCGCGGCGAGATCGACTTCGCCGTCCACTCCCTCAAGGACCTCCCGACCGCCGACCCCGAGGGCCTCACCCTCGCCGCGGTCCCGCTGCGTGAGGACCCGCGCGACGCGCTGATCGCGCGCGACGGCCTCACCTTCGAGCAGCTGGCCGCCTCCCCCCGGGGCGCCCGCATCGGCACCGGCTCGCCGCGCCGCATGGCGCAGCTGAACGCCTGGGCCCGCTCGATGGGGGTGCGCGTGGAGACCGTGCCGATCCGCGGCAACGTGGACACGCGCATCGGATATGTTGCCTCAGGCGACCTCGACGCCGTCGTGCTCGCCGCTGCCGGACTCAGCCGGCTGGGCCGCCTCGCGGAGGCCACCGAGCTGATCTCCTGCGACGTCGTGCTGCCCGCTCCCGGACAGGGGGCGCTGGCCGTCGAGTGCTCTGCGGACGACGCAGGGCTCGCCGGCGTGCTCGCCGAGCTCGACGACCCGTTCACCCGGGCCGCCGTGACCGCCGAGCGCGCACTGCTCGCCGCCCTCGAGGCCGGCTGCTCCGCGCCCGTGGGCGCGCTGGCCGACCCCGTCGTGGACGGGCAGATCACCGAGCTGCGCCTGCGCGGTGTCGTCGGGACCACCGACGGCTCCTCGCTGGTGCAGATGTCCATCACCGGTCCGACCCCCGCCTCCCGGGACGAAGCCGTGGCCCTCGGCCACGAGCTCGCCACCGAGATGCTCGCCAAGGGTGCGGCCGGTCTTATGGGGGAGCGCGAACTTTGAGCCCCACCGCCGCCGCAGCGACCAACACGACCGCAGACGCCACCGCGGCCGGGCCGGCAGGACCGGCCGGAACGGCAGGCAGGACGGGTACCGCGGGAACCGCGGGCCACACCGGGACCGCGGGCACGGGTACGCCGCGCTCCGCCCACGGGCACGTCACCTTCCTCGGTGCCGGGCCCGGTGACCCCGGGCTGCTGACCCTGCGCGCCGTCGAGGCGCTCGCCCACGCCGACGTCCTGGTCGGCGACCAGCACGTGCTGGACGTCGTACGGACCCATGCCCGGCCGGGCGTGGACACGGCGCAGCCGGGCGACGCCGAGGGGGAGTTGAGCCCTTCGGCCGCCGCGGCCAAGCTTTTCATGGCCTCCGCGCGCACCGGCAAGCGGGTCGTCCGTGCGATCGCCGGCGACCCCGGACTCGACGCCGCGGCCGCCACCGAGATGCTCGCCTGCGCGCAGGCGGGCATCCCCTTCGAGGTCGTCCCGGGCGTGGCCGCGGCCGTGGGCGTGCCCGCGTACGCCGGCGTGCCGCTCAGCGGCGACGTGCGGTTCGTGGACGCCGCGACCGCGTCCGGACGGTGCTGGAGCGAGGTGGGCACGAGCGACGCGACCCTGGTCGTCTCCACCACCCTGCAGACCGTCGCCGCCAACGCGGCGGAGCTGGTCTCGGGGGGCCGCAAGCCGGACACCCCGCTGACCGTGACCGTCGCCGGTACGACGACCCGGCAGCGCACCTGGTCGGCGACCCTGTCGACGATCGCGGCCGAGCTGAAGGCGACGAAGGCGCTGCCCACCCCGGAGGGCCCGATCGCGGCGATAGCCGTGGTCGGCGAGCCGACCACGCGGCGCGACCTGCTCTCGTGGTTCGAGACCAAGCCGCTGTTCGGCTGGAAGGTGCTCGTCCCGCGCACCAAGGAGCAGTCCGCGTCCCTCTCCGACCAGTTGCGCTCCTACGGTGCCGTGCCGCACGAGGTGCCCACCATCGCGGTGGAGCCGCCCCGTACGCCGCAGCAGATGGAGCGCGCGGTCAAGGGCCTGGTCACCGGACGGTACGAGTGGATCGCCTTCACCTCGGTGAACGCGGTCAAGGCCGTCCGCGAGAAGTTCGAGGAGTACGGGCTCGACGCGCGTGCCTTCGCCGGGATCAAGGTCGCGGCGGTGGGCGAGCAGACCGCCCGGGCGCTGGTGGACTTCGGCGTGAAGCCGGACCTGGTGCCCAGCGGCGAGCAGTCCGCCGCGGGCCTGCTGGAGGACTGGCCGCCCTACGACCCCGTCTTCGACCCGATCGACCGGGTCTTCCTGCCGCGCGCCGACATCGCGACGGAGACCCTCGTGGCGGGCCTCGTGGAGCTCGGCTGGGAGGTCGACGACGTCACCGCCTACCGGACCGTGCGGGCGTCGCCGCCGCCGGCGGAGACCCGTGAGGCGATCAAGGGCGGCGGGTTCGACGCGGTGCTGTTCACCTCGAGCAGCACGGTGCGGAACCTGGTCGGCATCGCGGGCAAGCCGCACAACGTGACCGTGATCGCCTGCATCGGCCCGGCCACCGCGAAGACCGCGGAGGAGCACGGGCTGCGGGTGGACGTGATGGCCCCGGAGCCGTCCGTCCACGCGCTCGCGCAGGCGCTGGCGGACTTCGGCGTCCGGCGGCGCGAGGCGGCGATCGCCGCGGGCGACCCCGTGACGCGTCCCAGCGAGCGCCGTCCCGGGTCCCGGCGCAGGGCCCGCGTCTGACCGGACCCGGCCGTGTTCTCCGTGCCCCCGGCTCCCTCCGCGGAGCCGGGGGCCGTCGCGTTCCGGGGCCGACACCGGGTCGGCATGAGCACGGCGCACACGGGCGTACCGTGGAACGCGGTAACGGCCCGGGACGGAGAAAGGCGCGGCGCGGTGATGAGCGGAAACGGAAGCGGATACGGTCAGTTCCCCGGTACGAGGCCCCGCCGGCTGCGCACGACGCCCGCGATGCGCCGCCTCGTCGCGGAGACCCGGCTGCACCCCGCCGAGTTGATCCTCCCGGCCTTCGTCCGCGAGGGCATCGACGCGCCGGTACCGATCTCCGCCATGCCGGGCGTCGTCCAGCACACCCGTGACACCCTCCGCAAGGCCGCCGTAGAGGCGGCCGAGGCGGGCGTGGGCGGGATCATGCTCTACGGCGTGCCGCTGGACGAGAAGAAGGACGCCGTGGGAACGCCCGGCACGGACCCGGACGGGATCCTGCAGGTGGCGATCCGCGACGTGGTCGGCGAGGTCGGCGACGCCCTGGTGGTCATGTCCGACCTCTGCCTGGACGAGCACGTCGACCACGGCCACTGCGGCGTGCTGGACGCCGAGGGCCGGGTGGACAACGACGCGACGCTGGAGCGGTACGCGGAGATGGCCCGGGTCCAGGCGGACGCCGGCGTCCACGTCGTCGGCCCCAGCGGCATGATGGACGGTCAGGTCGGCGTGATCCGGGGTGCCCTGGACGCTGCCGGGCACCAGGACGTGTCGGTGCTGGCGTACACGGCGAAGTACGCGTCGGCGTTCTACGGGCCGTTCCGGGAGGCCGTCGGATCCTCGCTCAAGGGCGACCGCAAGACCTACCAGCAGGACCCGGCGAACCTGCGGGAGTCGCTGCGCGAACTGGCGCTGGACGTCGCCGAGGGCGCCGACATGGTGATGGTGAAGCCCGGGCTGCCGTACCTGGACGTGGTGGCGAAGGTCGCCGAGTCCGTGGACGTGCCGGTGGCGGCGTACCAGGTCAGCGGCGAGTACGCGATGGTCGAGGCGGCCGCCGAGCGCGGCTGGATCGACCGCGACCGGGCGATCATGGAGGCCCTGACCGGCATCCGCCGCGCGGGCGCCCAGCTGATCCTCACCTACTGGGCGACCGAGGTGGCCGCGCAGCTCTGACGGCCCCGACGGCTCTGACGGCTCTGACGGCGGCCCATCGGCCGCCGTCAGGGCCGTCTTCGCGCACCGGGCGCCGCTCCCGGTGAACAGCCGCGCCCGGCAGGCGAGTCCGGTCATGGCCGCGATCGGCGGCAGAGCGCCGGGACGCCCCACCTGACCCGCTGTCACCCCTCGCCAAGCGGGTCGCTTCCCCGCGTGCATCGTCGGTACTGCCGTTCGGCAGGTGAGGCAACGTGCCGCGGTGCCCGCGCCGTTCGGGTCCGGTCGGGGCGTGATCGGCGGCAGAGGAGTGATCATGCTCGGCCGGGTCTGCAGCCGGGGCGGTCACCTGCCGAAGGAGGGGTGGCGGCGCTCTTCCCGCCTGCTCGGGCGTGGTGCCTTCAGATGATCGCGCGCAGGACGCGGAAGCGGACGGCGTGGTTCCAGGCTGTGCGGCATTTCATTACATCAAGTGTCTTTGGTCGCGATTCGGACTTAACGGCTGATGTGGGTGGCAAATTCACAGCAAGTCCACAGCAGGCGGAGGCGCAAGGGCCTCCGCCGTGAAAGGAGAACCGCGATGCGGATTCCCCGATTCGCCGCCGCGCTGGGCGTCGCGGCCGCCGTCCTTCTGGGCGGGGCCGGTGCCGCCGGCGCCGCAGCGCCGCCACCGGCGGCGGTGTCGCACACGACCCAGGCGACAAACGACCGGGGCGGCGAGTACCGGCACGACGGTGACCGCGGCCGGGGCGGCGAGTACCGGCACTACGGTGACCGCGGCCGGGGCGGCGAGTACCGCCGTGACCGGGGGCGTTACGGCCGCTGGTACCACCGCCACCACCGGCACCACCCCCGTTGGCACCACCGCCACCACCGTCACGATCACCGCTGGCACTTCCACCGCTGAGCGGTACTGACCGGGTCGTCTCGGGGGTGTCCTTCCACCGCGGGGAAGGACACCCGTACCCCGGGCCCGGCAGGGAATCCCTCTAGTCCCACCAGAAGGACCAGGTGGGCACGCCCACCAGGGACTCGGCGTACGCACGGAGCGAACCGCTGCCCTGGGTGATGTTGTCCGGGCAGAAGGCGAAGTGCTCGGCGGCCACGGCCTCGGCCTCCCGCACGGTGGCCGGCGGCGCGGCCACGGACAGCACGAGCACGTCGAAGGCGAGGGCCACGACGCGCACGCCGAAGCGCTCCTCCCAGGAGCGCAGCACCGAACAGAGCCGGGCCACGTCGTTCTCGTGGTTGCACGGCCCCGTCCAGCCGATGGCCGCGGGGACGTCGGCGCTGCGCCGGGCGGGGACGAGGGCCGCTCGGGGGTCCTTGAACCACCCCGCCTCGACCACGGTCGCGGCGACCTCGGCCGCCCTGACGTCCGGGTCGGCCTCGAACTCCCGCGCCGGGGCGAGGCCGGGCCACGCCCGGCCGAACGGGGCGACCAGGTCCGCCGCGTCCTCGTCGGGGGCCTCGTCCTCGTCGTCCTCGTGCTCGAGGCCCCAGAAGTCGCCCAGCACCTCGTCGGCGTCGTGGTCGCCCGGGTAGGACATCATCCCCGGGTCCAGTTCCGCCGTGGCCGGCAGCGCCTCGTCCATGGAGAGCAGCACCGGGTGCAGTCCCGCCGTCATGCGCGCGGGGAGCAGCCGTTCCCAGGAGCCGGGCCCGGCGGTCTCCTCCGCGTGCCAGAGCAGCGGTTCGGGCCACCGGCCGTCGCTCGTGGCGTCGACGAGCGTGCCGGGCGGGAGGTCGAGGCCCAGGGACCGGCCGGCCGGGTCCTGTGCGAGCTTCGGGAGCTGGTTGGGGAGCATCGCCATGGGCGTGAATGTAGGGGTGCCCACTGACAACGGCGGCCCCGGGGGGAGTGCTGACTCCCGCCGGGGCCGCCGTCGTACGGACGCGGGGCGCGTCAGAGGCGCTCGGGCGTGCGGATGCCGAGCAGCGCCATCCCCTGGCTCAGGGTGCGGGCGGTCAGGTCGCAGAGGAAGAGGCGGTTCTCCTTGACGTCGGGAGCCGGCTCGGGCTTCACGACCGGGCACTGGTCGTAGAAGGTCGTGAACGCCGAGGCCAGCGCGTAGAGGTACGAGGCCAGCTTGTGCGGCTCGTACGTCTCCGAGACGGCCGCCAGGGTCTCCGCGAACTCGTCCAGCAGCAGGCCGAGCGCCCGCTCGGCCGGGGCCAGCGGCAGCTCGGGGTGGGCGGCCGGCTTCGCGTCGCCCGCCTTCCGCAGGATCGACTGGATACGGGCGTACGCGTACTGCAGGTACACGCTGGTGTCGCCGTTGAGCGAGACCATCCGGTCCAGGTCGAAGACGTAGTCCCGGCCGAGCGAGGTCGACAGGTCGGCGTACTTGATCGCGCCGATGCCGACCTCCTTGGCCCGGTCGGCGACCTCCGCGTCCGTCAGCTCCGAGGACTTCTCCCGGATGACGGTCGCGGCCCGCTCCACGGCCTCGTCCAGCAGGTCCACCAGGCGGAACGACTCGCCGGACCGGGTCTTGTACGGCTTGCCGTCCTTGCCGAGCAGCGCGCCGAACGGGATGTGGAGCGCCTTGACCTCGTCGGTCAGCCAGCCGGCCCGCCTGGCCGTCTCGAAGACCATCTTGAAGTGCAGCGCCTGCCGGAAGTCCACGACGTACAGGAGGGTGTCCGCGTGCAGGTCCGCGGTGCGGTTGCGGATCGCGGACAGGTCGGTCGCGGCGTAGCCGAAGCCGCCGTCGGCCTTCTGCACGATGAGCGGGACCGGCTCGCCGTCCTTGCCCTTGACGTCGTCGAAGAACACGCACAGCGCGCCGTTGGAGCGCACGGCGACGCCGGACTTCTCCAGCAGCTCGCAGGTCTCGACGAGCATGTCGTTGTAACCGGACTCGCCGACGACGTCCTCGTCGCGGATCTCGATGTCGAGCTTGTCGTAGACCGAGTTGAAGTAGATCTTCGACTCGTCCACGAACCGCTGCCACATCGCCAGCGTCTCCGGCTCGCCCGCCTGCAGGTCCACGACCCGCTTGCGTGACCGGGTCTTGAAGTCGTCGTCGGCGTCGAACACGGCCCGCGAGTCCTTGTAGAGCCGGTTGAGGCGCGACATGGAGGCCTCGCCGGCCTCCTCGCCCGCGTCGGACGCGTCGTGGTCCAGCTCGTGCGGGTGCTCCACCAGGTACTGGATGAGCATGCCGAACTGGGTGCCCCAGTCGCCGATGTGGTGGCGCCGGATCACCGTCTCGCCCTCGAACTCCAGGATCTTGACGAGCGCGTCGCCGATAACGGAGGACCGCAGGTGGCCGACGTGCATCTCCTTGGCCACGTTCGGCTGCGCGTAGTCGATCACCGTGACGCCGGGCGTGGCCTTGGCGGGCACGCCGAGCCGGTCGTCGGCGGCCCGGGCGGCGAGCGTCCGGGTGATCGCGGAGTCGGCGACGGTGATGTTGAGGAAGCCGGGGCCGGAGACCTCGACGGAGGAGATCAGCCCGTCGTCCGCCGGGAGGGCGGCCACGACCTCGGCGGCCAGCTCGCGCGGGTTCGCCTTGTTCCGCTTGGCGAGGCCCAGCACACCGTTGGCCTGGAAGTCGGCCCGGTCGCTACGTCGCAGCAGCGGGTCGGCACCGAGGGCGTCAGCGACGCGCTGCTGGATCGAGGCGGAAAGCGAGTTGACCGAGGCCATGGGATGGGTGCTTCCTGAGAGGGATCGGAGATCAACCCTCAGTATCCCACGCGCTACCACTCATTTTTCTCTGGGACAATTGCCGGGTACCGCGCTACCCGCTGCACAGGTGGAAGGAAGTCGAGACAGTGGCTCAGAGCACCGAGGCCGACTGGGTCGCCCGCTTCGCGGACGACGTCATCGCGGAAGCCGAGCGGCGGGCTCCGGGCAAGAAAATCGTCGTCGCCTCCGGGATCAGCCCCTCCGGGCCGATCCACCTCGGCAACCTGCGCGAGATCATGGTCCCGCACCTGGTCGCCGACGAGATCAAGCGGCGCGGCGTACCGTGCGAGCACATCCTGTCCTGGGACGACTTCGACCGTTACCGCAAGGTGCCGGCCGGCTACGACCCGTCCTACGCGGAGCACATCGGCAAGCCGCTGACCTCCGTGCCCGCGCCCGAGGGCAGCCCGTACGAGACGTGGTCGGACCACTTCAAGGCCCCGTTCCGCGAGGCGCTGGCGGCGCTGGGCGTCGAGGTCACCGAGATCAGCCAGACCGTCGAGTACACCTCCGGCACCTACCGCGAGCAGATCCTGCACGCGATGCGCGAGCGCCGGCGGATCGACGAGGTGCTCGGCCGCTACCGGACGAAGAAGAAGGGCGGCGAGGAGCAGGACGACGAGGAGGCCTCGCTCGCGCAGGCCCCCGAGTACTTCCCGTACAAGCCCTACTGCTCGGCCTGCGACAAGGACCTGACCACGGTCGTCGCCTACGACGACGACACCACCGACCTCACCTACGAGTGCCAGGCCTGCGGCAACCGCGAGACGGTGCGGCTGAGCGAGTTCGACCGCGGCAAGCTGGTCTGGAAGGTCGACTGGCCGATGCGCTGGGCCTTCAAGGGCGTGGACTTCGAGCCCTCCGGCGTGGACCACCAGTCGCCCGGCTCCTCGTGGATGGTCGGCCAGCAGCTCGTCCGCGAGATCTTCGGCGCCGAGCCGCCCATCGGCCCGATGTACGCCTTCGTCGGCATCAGCGGCATGGCCAAGATGTCCAGCTCCAAGGGCGGCGTGCCGATCGCGGCCGACGCCCTGCAGATCATGGAGCCGCAACTGCTGCGCTGGCTGTACGCCCGCCGCCGGCCGAACCAGGCGTTCAACATCTCCTTCGGCGACGAGATCTCCCGCACCTACGACGAGTGGGACGCGCTGGAGCGCAAGGTCGCCGAGGGCACGGCCGCCCCGGTGGACCTCGCGGTGCACTCGCGGGCCGCGCGCACCGCGAGCGGTGAGCTGCCCACCACCCCGCACAAGCTGCCCTACCGCACGCTCGCCTCGGTCGTGGACATCACGACCGGGGACGAGGAGCAGACGCTGCGCATCCTGCGCGACTTCGACCAGGAGCAGCCGCTGGCCTCCCTGGACGAGGCCCGGCCGCGACTGGACTGCGCCGAGCGCTGGGTGAACACCCACGTCGAGCCCGAGGCCCGCACCCGGGTGCGCACCGAGCCCGACGCGGAGGCCCTGGCGGCGCTGTCCGGCGAGGAGCGGGAGGCGCTGAAGCTGCTGGTGGACGGGCTGCCCGAGCACTGGTCGCTGGACGGGCTGACCACCTTGGTCTACGGCGTGCCGAAGGTCCAGGCCGGCTTCGCGCCCGACGCCAAGCCGACGCCGGAGATGAAGGTCGCCCAGCGGTCCTTCTTCGCCCTGCTCTACCAGCTGCTGGTCGGCCGGGACACCGGGCCGCGGCTGCCCACGCTGCTGCTGGCGGTGGGTCAGGACCGCGTGCGGGAGCTGCTCGCGGCGAGCTGAGCCGGACTCAGATGTGACGGCGGCGGGTGGCGATGCCACCCGCCGCCGTCGTCGTGCGGGCCGGCGAATATTCGAACGCGGCGGTGAGCGGCGCGCGCTATGGTCATCGGGCGCGGGGCGGCTCACGGTGTGCTTCCTTCTCTCACTCTCCCTGAACCAGGGCACCGGCTTCCCGCCCCGCCCACGCAAACCGGCTCACCGGCCCGGACATGGGGACCGGGCACGGGACCGGGTCCCGGGCGGCTCCCGGGCGTGCTTCCTTCTTCTGCGAAGTCGCTTTCCGCGATGGATTTCAGCGCGCCCAATTCCCGCCCGGCACATCGACCAGGGGGAGACAAGGATGTCCATGGCCACGACCGCAGCCACCTCCACCGCGCCGCGCACGCTCGCGGCCGTACTGCTCTCCCGCCGCGGAGCCGTCTACCTGCCGGCCGCCCAGGCGGAGTCTTCGTTCGACGCCGTCGCGGGCGTGGCGCTGCTGGAAGCGGACCTCCTCGACCGCGGTCACCTGATGGCGCCCGCGCTGCGGGCCGCGCTCACCGAGCGGAGCGAGGCCGCGCTGACCGCGGCCGGGCGGGCCCTGCTGGCCGACGTCGACCAGGCGCTCGGCGCCGACCGGCCCCACGAGCCGCTGTTCCGCGACTTCCCCACCAGCACGCCGCGGGACACCTTCGCGTTCTACGTCGACCGTGTCCTCACCCTGCTCTTCCAGCACCCGGAGCAGCCCTGCGTGCTGTGCGGCACGGAGGGCGCCGTCCACGCGGTCTCGCCCTGCGCGCACCTGGTGTGCCGGTCCTGCTTCGACGGCGCGGACTTCTCCGCGTGCCCCGTCTGCCACCGCCGGATCGACGCGGACGACCCCTTCCTGCGACCGCGCCGGCCGCGGCGCTTCGGCGGGCTGCGACGCGCGTTGCCCGAGCGGCTGCGCGTGCTGCAGTACGGCGGCGACCTCGCCGCCCGGGACGCGGACGCCACGGAGGAGATCCGCGGGCTCCTCGCCCGTACCGGCGCCCTGGGCCCGCAGGACGCCGACGACCTCACGGCCCTGCTGGAGACCCGCGACCGGGCCGCCCCGGCGTGGCTGCCCGAGCAGATCCCGGGCCGGGAGACCAAGGCCCGGGTGCTGGCCTGGCTGCTGGCCGATCCCGCCGCGTACGAGACGAGCCTCCCGGCCGTCGCGGCCCGCGTCGACACCGCGACGGACGTGCTGCGGCTGCTCGCCGTGCGCTCGGGCGGCGACCCCGGCCTGGTCGACCTGCCGCGCTTCGGCGCGGTGCCGAGGCCGCTGCGGCGCGCCCTGCTCGGGGTGCTCGACGGACTCGCTCCGGACCTGGTCGCACAGGACATGCGCCGGCACCGGCACGCCTGGCTGCGGGCGGCCGAGCTCCTGCACCCCTTCGAGCACGCGGGCCGTTTCCCGCGGGCGGCACTGGCCGTCGCGGCGCTGCGCGACACCCGGCTCGCGGACGGCGACGCGCTGACCGCGACCCTGCGGACGGCGGCCGACGGCGCGCCGCGGATCGACGCGACGGGGACGACGGTACGGGTGCACGGCTGGGCGGGCCGGGTCGAGGCCGCGCTGGACGCCATGGACGTACCGGCGGCCGTCGCGCTGCTGGGCCGGCGGCCGGGCGAGTTCGTACGCCGGCTCGACCACCTGCTGCGGCTGTCCGAGGCCGCGGAGGCGGACGTCGTGCTGTCGGCGCTGGAGACGGCGGTACCCCGGGTGTCGCCCGCCGTGCTGCTGTCCGCGCTCGGCGCCCTCCGCAGCCGTCCGCACGCGGACGGCACCCGGGTGTTCTTCCCGAAGGGCGGCAGCGCCAAGGCGCACCTGGCGGACGACGACCGGCTGCCGATCGCGGCCGACGTGGTCGGGAAGGCCGTGGCCGTCCTCCACGCCGAGGTGCTGCGGCGGGCGGCGGAGCGGGAGGCGGTCGACGTCGCCGTCGTGGACGCGGGCCTGGACGGCCTGATCGCGCCGTTCACCGAGCGCACCGCCTCACGCGCCCTGGTGACCCTGCCGCGCGGCAGCGAGCTGCCCGTGCCGGACGGGAGGACGGTCCGGCTGTTCCTGCACTGGATGGAGAGCGAGCGGTCCGGGCGGACCGATCTCGACCTGTCCACCGCCCTGTTCGACGCGGAGTGGAACCCGGTCGGCCACTGCGACTACACGCGCCTGCGGTTCGCGGAGGACGCCGCCGTGCACTCCGGCGACCTCACCAGCGCCCCCGCGCCGCAGGGCGCCAGCGAGTTCGTCGACCTCGACCTGGACAAGCTGGCGGACGCCGGGGTCCGCCACCTGGTCGCGGTGGTCTTCTCGTACAACAACGTCCCCTTCGAGGACCTGGCGGAGGGCTTCGCCGGGCTCATGGCGCGCGACGAGCCCGGGGGCGCCGGGCCGGTCTTCGACGCACGCGCCGTGGAGCAGCGCTACGACCTGACCGGACGGGCCCGCGCGAGCGTGCCGCTGGTGATCGACGTGGCAGCCCGCACGATGCGGTGGCTCGACGTGGTCAAGGGCGTCACCGGCACCGGCCACTGCGTGGCGCGGCACGGCGACGACCTCGCCGCGCTGGGCAAGGCCCTCACCACTGTGTTCGCCTCCGGGGCCCGCGTGGGGCTCGGCGAACTGGCCGTCTGGCAGGCCGCGGCGCGCGCCGCGACGGTCCTGATCCGGCACGCGGACGGTTCCACGACCGCCTACCGGCGCCGGGAGGCCGAGTCCGCGGCGGAGTTCGCCGCGCGGATCGGGACCCCGTCCGGCGACCCGGCGGACGGCGCCGTGCCGGAGGCGGCCCGGCTGGCGTACCTGCTGCGCGGCGACGTCGCCGTGGCCGAGGGCGGCGAGGTGTTCGCGCTGCACCCGGCGGCCCTCGACGCGGCGAAGGCGCGGCTGCTGTCGGCGTCCGACGTGGTCGCCTCGCTGGCCCCGGCCCCGGCCCCGGCCCCGGCCCCGGCCCCGGCCGCCGGCTGAGGCGCTACGACGCGTACTGGCCGTCGAGTTCGAGGCGGCGGCGCAGGTCGCGGACGTAGGGGCGCAGCGTGCTCTCGCTGAGGGGGCCGCCGTTGGGGCTGGAGATGCCGTACCGGTCCTGCAGGATCAGGCCGAACTGGCGGGCGTTGGGGAAGTTGCCGAACTGCTGGTGGTAGGCCCGGAAGGCGCGGTCGTATATCTCCTCGCGGGAGGTGTCCTCCGTGACGGGCTCCGGCTCCGGCTCGGGGTAGTAGTCCGGGTCGGGCTCCGGGGCGAACTCGCTGCGGGGCGTGGGGATCACGCCGTTGCCGTCGGCGAGGGCGCGGCGTCGGTTCCCTGCGCCGACCGGGGCGGTGATCGGGGCCGTGACCGGGTCGACCGCGGGGGCGGGCGCCTGGTACGGCTCGGGTGCCGGGTACGGCTCGGGTGCCGGTTCCGGCGCGGGAGCGGGGGCCCGGTACGGGACCTGCGGTTCGGCCAGGACCGGTTCGGGGGCCGGTGCCGGGACGGGCTCCTCGGGTGCGGGCGCGGGTGCCGGTTCGGGTGCCGGTGCGGCCTCCGGGGCGGGCAGCGCGGCGACGGCCGGGGCCGGCAGCTCGATGCCCGCCGCGGCGAGGCCGATGGCGGCGGTCTGCTCCATCGGCACCCCGTACCGGGCGAGCTTCAGCGGCATCAGGGCCTCGACCGGGGCCTTGCGGCGCCAGGCGCGGCCGTAGCGGGCGCGCAGCCGGGCCCGGTAGACGAGACGTTCCTGCTCGACCCGGATGACCTCGTCGTAGCTGCGCAGCTCCCACAGCTTCATGCGCCGCCAGAGGCGGAAGGTCGCGAACGGCGCCAGCAGCCAGCGCGCGAGCCGGACCGACTCCATGTGCTTGTCGGCGGTGATGTCGGCGACCCGGCCGATCGCGTGCCGGGCCGCCTCCACCGAGACGACGAAGAGGATCGGGATGATGCCGTGCATCCCGACGCCGAGCGGGTCGGGCCAGGCCGCCGCGCCGTTGAAGGCGATCGTCGCCGCCGTCAGCAGCCACGCCGTCTGGCGCAGCAGGGGGAACGGGATGCGCAGCCAGGTCAGCAGCAGGTCGAGCGCGAGCAGGACCACGATCCCGGCGTCGATGCCGACCGGGAAGACGTTGGCGAACCAGCCGAAGCCCTTGCGCAGCGCCAGCTCGCGCACGGCCGCGTACGAGCCCGCGAAGCCGATCGCGGCGATGACCACGGCGCCCGTGACGACCACACCGATCAGGATCCGGTGCGTCCGGTTCATGCGTATCGCGGACACCCGCGACCCTCCCAGGCTCGGAAACTGGCCTGCCCAGCCTGCCACACGGGGCAACGGGCAGGTTGCCCAAACGTGGTGAATCGGTACAGCGGATCCCGCAGTTGTTACGCGTTCGCCGCCGCGACCGCGGCGGCCGCCTCCTTGGCCGCCTTGAGCGCTCCGGTCCTCAGACCGGACTCGGCCGGGGTCTTCGCGTCCTCGAGGCCCGCGCCGTTGTAGGTGAGCACCAGCACGGCGTTCCCGGTGCGGGCGACGACCGTGACGTCCCGGTACTCCTCCTTGTCCTTCTTGACCGACGAGGTGACCGCGGTGCCCGCGTCCCACACGCCGTCCACCGTGACCGGCGTGCTCTTGGCGCCCTTCGCCTTGCCGGCCTCGGCGACCTGCTCGGCGTAGCGCTCCTTCGCCTGCTCCTCGGCCGAGCCGAGGCCCGCGACCGCGTCGTAGCGCTGGAGCGAGACGTCCAGCCAGCGGTACTGGTAGCCGTCCAGGCCGTTCCAGGAGCAGCCGCCGCGCTCGTCGCGCTCCGCCGAGTGCGCGGGGGTGCCCCCGGGCTTCTTGGCCTTCGGAACCAGGGACTTGACGGTCTTGGTGCCGATGACCCGGCACGGGTCGGGGAGTTCGGCGTACCTGGCGGCGACGGCGCTGGGCGACGGTGACGCGGACTTCGACGCGGGGGCGGATGCGGCCGCCTTCTGCGCGTCGTCCTTCGACGGGTCCGAGCCGGAGGAGCAGCCGGCGACGAGCATCACCGGCACGGCCGCGCCGACGAGCAGGCGGGCGAGGTGCGGGGCTGATCGGTGCATGGGTCCTTCGCTCATTTCGGTGCGTGTCATGTCATGGCACAAACGGCCAGACTACGCGCTTCGCCTCATTCGTCGAGTTGATCTGCGAGCTCCGCCGCGACCTGGCGGGCCCCCAGCTGCAGCTCCTCGCTGGGCGGTTCGACCGATTTGTCCGTTGACCACTGCGAGAGTTCGACGGTGACCAGGACGTTCGCCATGCGGAAGACGACGGTGACGTCGCGGTGGAGTCCGGGGCCCTGGTCCTTGAGGACGTCGTCGAGGAAGGCCCCGTCGCCGAGGTCGTCCAGGGTGCGCGGGGCGGTCTCGCCGGTGGCCGTCACGGACGGCGAAGGGGAGTCCGGAACCGCCGGGCTCCCGGCCTGCGAGCTGGGCTGACCCGCGGTGGCCGACGCGGACGCGACGGCGTCGGCCGGCGCCGTGGCGGCCGGGATGTGGGCCTCCGCGGCCCGGCTGTCGTAGTCCGCCGTGGCCTGGCTCTCGTCGCTGACGGATGTGTCGTACGACACGACGCGCTCGAGGTCGATCCGGAGGTAGCGGTTGCCGAGGTCGGTGCGGCCGGTCCATTTGCAGCCCACCTTGCGGTCCGTGTCGAACGTCACGGTCGCCTCGCCCGCGTCGTCGTCCGCGTCCGGGACGAACTTCCCGAGGGTGTCCGCGGCGACCGAACCGCACGGCTCGGGCAGCACCCGGTAGCGGCCGGGCGGGGCCGCCGGGGTGGACTGCCTGCCGTCCCCGGTGTCGCCGTTGCGTGCGCCGTCCCCGGAGCCGCCCGACCCGCTGCACCCGGCCAGTGCGGCGACGGCGAGCGCCGTCGTGCACGCCGCGGCCAGCAGGCCCCGGATCCGGTGGACGCGGTCTCCCGTTGGCTGCACTGAGGTGGCCCCTTCCTCCGGCGGTCGGTCCGGCGCCCGCGTAAATCCCTTGGCGGGGGTGGGCGACGGGTAGACACAATGTCTACCGCACGCGCTGCGGCCGTCGCCGGATCATGGGGCTGTATGGCTGACTTCGCCCTTTATTTCGCTTTCCATTAAGACGTGTTGTTTGTGTTGCCTTGATGGATTCCACCGTCCGACCCAGGGGGGAACGAGATGTCGTACACCGAAGTGCCCGGAGTGCAGGTACCGATCCGCATGTGGACGGACCCGGCCGCGGTCGAGGGCGGCGCCATGCAGCAGTTGCGCAACGTCTCCTCGCTGCCGTGGATCAAGGGACTCGCCGTCATGCCCGACGTCCACTACGGCAAGGGCGCCACGGTGGGCTCGGTGATCGCGATGCACGGCGCGGTCTGCCCGGCCGCGGTCGGCGTGGACATCGGCTGCGGCATGAGCGCGGTGCGGACCTCCCTGACGGCGAACGACCTGCCCGGTGACCTCTCGCGGCTCCGCTCCAAGATCGAGCAGGCCATCCCGGTCGGCCGCGGCATGCACGAGGAGGCCGTCGACCCCGCCCGGCTGTACGGCCTGCCCTCGGCCGGCTGGGACCGCTTCTGGGACGGCTTCGACGACCTGGCCGAGCCCGTCAGGTTCCGGTACGAGCGCGCGACGAAGCAGATGGGCACGCTCGGCTCCGGCAACCACTTCATCGAGGTCTGCCTCGACGAGGAGGGCGCGGTCTGGCTGATGCTGCACTCCGGTTCGCGGAACATCGGCAAGGAACTCGCCGAGCACCACATCGGCGAGGCGCAGAAGCTGCCGCACAACCAGGGCCTGGTCGACCGCGACCTGGCCGTCTTCGTCGCGGACACCCCGCAGATGGCGGCCTACCGGCGCGACCTGTTCTGGGCCCAGGACTACGCGAAGCGCAACCGCGCGATCATGATGGCCCTGTTCCAGGAGGTGCTGCGGCGCGAGTTCCGCAAGGCCAGGGTCACCTTCGACGAGGTCATCTCCTGCCACCACAACTACGTGGCGGAGGAGCGCTACGACGGCATGGACCTGCTCGTCACCCGCAAGGGTGCGATCAGGGCGGGCAGCGGCGACCACGGCATCATCCCGGGCTCCATGGGCACGGGTTCGTACATCGTCCGCGGGCTCGGCAACACCGACGCCTTCAACTCCGCCTCGCACGGCGCGGGCCGCAAGATGAGCCGCAACGCGGCGAAGAAGCGGTTCTCCACGCGGGACCTGGAGGAGCAGACCAAGGGCGTCGAGTGCCGCAAGGACTCGGGCGTGGTGGATGAGATCCCGGGCGCGTACAAGCCGATCGAGAAGGTGATCGAGCAGCAGCGGGACCTCGTGGAGGTCGTCGCGAAGCTCAAGCAGGTCGTCTGCGTCAAGGGTTGAGCCCGGGCGGGCGGGTCCGGGGCCGTGCGCGGCCGCCGGACCCGCCGGTCCCACGGCGACGGTGGGCGCAGCGGTGACGCCCCCGCCGGGCGGCTACGGCTCCCGGTGCACCCGGTGCTGGGCGGCCTGGGCGCGGGGGCGGACGACCAGCAGGTCGACGTTGACGTGGGACGGGCGGGTGACCGCCCAGGTGACCGTGTCGGCGATGTCCTCGGAGGTGAGGGGCTCGGCCACCCCCGCGTAGACGGCGGCGGCCTTCTCCTCGTCGCCGTGGAAGCGGGTGAGGGCGAAGCCCTCGCTCTTGACCATGCCGGGGGCGATCTCGATCACGCGGACCGGCTCACCGAGCAGCTCCAGGCGGAGCGTGCCGGCGAGCGCGTGGGTGCCGTGCTTGGCCGCGACGTAGCCGCCGCCGCCCTCGTACGGGGTGAAGGCGGCGGTGGAGGAGAGCACGACCACGGTCCCGTCGCCGGAGGCGATCAGCCCGGGCAGGAACGCCTGGACGGTGTGGAGCACGCCGAGGACGTTGACCTCGTACATCGTGCGCCACTCCTCGGGGTCGGCGGTGGCTACCGGGTCCGCGCCGAGGGCACCGCCGGCGTTGGCGAACAGGACGTCCACCCGGTCCAGCGAGGCGGCGAGCGCGTCGACGGCGCCGCGGTCGGTGACGTCGAGGGCCACGGCGGCGGCCGAGTGGCCCGCGGCGGTGATCTCCTTGGCGAGCGCTTCCAGGCGGTCTGCGCGGCGGGCGGTGAGCACGACGTGGTAGCCGGCTTCGGCCAGCCTGCGGGCGGTGGCGGCACCGATGCCGCTGCTCGCGCCGGTCACGACTGCGGTACGGGGGCTCATGGTCGTGCTGCCTTTCGCCGGTCGGGAGGTCGGGAGGTCGGGAGGTCGGGAGGGGCAAGTGCCCGCCTACGCTTGCAGCATAGGCGCGGTGGTGCCGAGCGCTCTCAGGGCGGTCCGCCGGGTGAACCACGGAAGGAACACCGGCTCCCCGCCGCTGAACTCGGCCGCCCGAACCGTGCCCGGCGGCCGTCAGTTGCGGATGCCCGCGGTCGGCCGGGTCATGTGCCCTGCCTCCCCGGCCCACGCGGTGAGGGCGGCGTCGTGGTCGCCGCCGGCCGCGCCGTCGGCGGCCCAGGCGACGTAGCCGTCGGGGCGTACGAGCAGCGTGGTGCGGCCGCCGTCCGTACGGGTGACGTGGACGGCGCGCGCGTCGGCGGGTCCGGCCGCCGCGCCCTCGGGGGCGACGAGCACGAAGCGGCCGGCGCGCAGGGCCTCGTACAGCCGGCCCTCCCGCAGCGGCAGGTCGGGGGCGCGCCCGCCGGTCAGGGGGTGGGCGCCGCGCGGGGCGGGGTAGGCGATGCCGATGCCGGTGATCGCGCCCAGGGCCCTGCGGCGCAGCGGCGGGAGGTGGCCCACGGCCAGGGAGACCAGGTCGCGGACGGTCCGCTGGAGGGCGTTGTGGGCCATGGCGAGCCGGATGATGCCACCGCTGCTGCGCAGCACCGTCGCGCCCACCGGGTGCCGTTCGGCCTGGTAGGTGTCGAGCAGGGCGTCGGTCGCGTGGCCGCGGACCACGGCGGCGAGCTTCCAGCCGAGGTTGGCGGCGTCCTGCAGGCCGGTGTTCATCCCCTGGCCGCCGGCGGGGGAGTGGACGTGCGCCGCGTCGCCGGCGAGCAGCACGCGACCGACGCGGTAGCCGGGCACCTGGCGTTCGTCGCTGTGGAAGCGGGAGAGCCAGCGGGCCTCGCCCATGCCGTGGTCGGTGCCCAGGGCGCGGCACGTGATGGCGCGGACCTCGTCGAGGCCGACCGGGTCGCCGTCGGGCCGCTCGCCGGTGCGGTCCCAGCACATCACGCGGTACCAGCCGTCGCCGAAGGGCGCGAGGAAGGCGAAGGCGTCGCCCGTGCCGCCCACGGTCAGCAGTTCCGCGGGCGGTTCGGCGAGCCGGACGTCGGCGAGCACGATCGACCGGATGACGGACCGGCCGGGGAAGGGCAGGCCCAGGGCGGTCCGGACGGCGCTGCGGTGGCCGTCGGTGCCGACGGCGTACGCGGCGCGCCGGGTGGTGACGGCGCCGTCCGCGGTGCGGACGTCGAGTGCGACGCCCTCGTCGCCCTGGCGTACCGCGAGGACCTCGGCGCCGTGCTCGAAGCGCACGCCCGCGGCGCGGGCCCGGCGCTCCAGCAGCCGCTCGACCTCGTACTGGGGGGTGATCAGCAGGTACGGGAAGCGGGAGGGCAGCTCCGCCAGGTCCAGCGACAACCGGCGGAAGAGCCGCAGGCCGCGCAGCCGGTGGCCGGTGGCGACCAGCTCGTCGGCGAGGCCGCGGGCGTCGAGGAGCTCGAGGGTGCGGGCGTGGACGCCGAAGGCCCGGCTCAGGTTGCCGTGCCCCGGGCCGCGGCGCTCCAGGACGGTGACGGGAACGCCGGCGGCGGCCAGGTCCCCGGCGAGCAGCAGGCCGGTGGGGCCCGCGCCCACGTCCAGGACCCCGGCCGGGTGCTCCCCGGTGCCGGTGCCGGTGGCGCTGCCGGTGGCGGTGCGGGTGGCGTCGGTGCGGTTCTCGGTGGTCACGGCGGTCTCCTCGGATGCCAACGCTTGTAGGCCAACGCTTGTTGGCAAACGTAGCCCCGCCGCTCTGGCGATGCCAACAGCCGTTGGCCTACAGTTGTGGGCATGACCACGACGTCCCCCGCCCCCCGCCGTTCCGACGCCACCCGCGCGGCGATCCTCGCCGCGGCCCGCGACCGCTTCGCCGCCGACGGCTACGAGCGGGCGACCATCCGCGCCATCGCCAAGGACGCGGCCATCGACCCCTCGATGGTCATGCGCTACTACGGCAACAAGGAGGGGCTCTTCGCCGCCGCCTCCGAGTTCGACCTGCGCATGCCGGACGTGACCGCGGTCGCGACCGAGGACGTCGGGGCCGTCCTGGTCGCGCACTTCCTGGAGCGCTGGGAGGAGGACGAGACGCTGACCGCGCTGCTGCGCGTCGGCGTCACCAACCCGGCCGGCGCCGAGCGGATGCGGTCGATCCTGCAGCGGCAGCTCGCACCGGTCGCCGCCGCGGTGTGCCCGGACCCGGAGCCCGGCCGCGCCACGGAACGCGCCGTGCTCGTGGCCTCGCAGATCCTCGGCATGGCCGTCAGCCGGTACGTGCTCCGCTTCCCGCCGGCCGTGGCGATGCCGCGCGAGGAGGTGGTGGCCTGGCTGGCGCCCACCGTCCAGCGGTACCTGACGGCCGCGGCGCCCTGACCTCCGCGGAGGGGCCCGCGGACATATCCGCGAACGAAGGAGTGACGACGCATGGAGCCGAAGAACGTCCTCGCGGTCGTGGCGCCGCACGTCGGGGGCCGCCGCGTCGGTGCCACCCTGGCCCGGCTCTTCGAGGGCCGGGCCGTCGTGACCGTCGTCGAGTCCGCCGACGAGGACCCGGCCGCCCTGGCCGCGGCCCACGTGATCATGACCGCGCTGGGCCCCGTGGCGGCGGGGCACCTCGCCCGCGCGTCCGCCCTGGAACTGGTCCAGTGCACCGGCCACGGCCACGAGCACGTGGACGTCGCCGCCGCCCGCGCCCGCGGGGTGCCCGTGTGCACCATCGGCTCCAGCGGGGCCGAGACGCAGAGCGTCGCCGAGCAGGCCTTCGCGCTCATGCTCGCGCTCGCCAAGCGGATCGTCCCCGCGCACGAGGCGCTGTCCCGCGGCGAATGGCCGCTGCCCCGCCTGCAGCGGTCACTGACCGAGCTGGACGGCAGGGTCCTCGGCGTGATCGGCCTCGGGGCGATCGGGCAGGCCGTGGCCCGGCGGGCCACCGCCTTCGGGATGACCGTCCGCTACACCTCGCGCCGGCCCGTACCGGCCGCGACCGAGCAGCTGCTCGGGGCCCGCCGCCTCCCGCTGGAGGAGCTGCTGGCGACCGCCGACTACGTGTCCGTCCACGTCCCGCTGACCGACGCGACCCGGCATCTGCTCGACGCGCGACGGCTGGCGCTGCTCAAGCCCACCGCCTTCCTGGTCAACACCGCGCGGGGCGCGGTCGTCGACCAGGACGCGCTCGCCGACGCGCTGGAGGCCGGGCGCCTGGCCGGTGCCGGGCTCGACGTCTTTGACCCCGAACCGCCGCAGGCCGGGATGCGGCTGCTCCACGCGCCCAACGTCGTCCTGTCCCCGCACGCGGGGGGCGCCACCGGGGACACGGTGGCGCGGATCGCGCTCGCCGCCGTCCGCAACGTCGTGGACTTCCTCGACGGCCGCCCGCCACGCGACGTGGTCCCCGCCACGGAGGACTGAACCGGCCCGGCTCAGGCGCTCTGGTCGCCCTCGACGTTGGTGCCCGGGCCGAGCCCGGCGAGCGCGTCCTTGGCCACCGCCAGGGCGCCGTCGCGGACTTCGGACTCGTCCGGCGCCTTCTTGTTCTCGAAGTCGCTGCCGTTGTAGGTGACGGTCACGACCGCGTTCCCCTTGCGGAACACCACGACCGCCTCGCGCGTCTGCTGCTTGTCCTCGGTCGTCAACTCCACGGACACGGAGGCCTCGTCACCGATCCCGGACGCCGTGGTCGCCTTCTTCAGGCGCTTGTAGGAGGCCTTCGCCGCCGCCTCGCCGTCCTGGCCGCCACCTGTCGTGGACACCTCGAAGGTCACGTCGAGCCAGCGGTAGTCGAAGCCCTTGAGGGCGTTCCACGAGCAGCCCGTGCGGTGCGAGGGGTCCGTGAGGGACAGTTGCTTGCCCGTCGTCTTGGCCTCGGGGACCAGCTTCTTGATGGTCGCGGTCTTGATCGCGGTGCACGGCGCGGGCGGCTTGGAGTACGTGGCGGGCGCGTCTTTGGAGCCGTCCGAACCGGAGCCCGATCCGGAACCGGAGTCCGAACCCGCGCCGGAGTCCGAACCGGACGGCGCGGTGGAGCCGGTCCGGGATCCGTTCGCCGACGTGCGGCCGGGGTCCTCGTGGGACGAGGAGGCCATCGTCCAGCCGACGATGGCGAGTATGGCGGTGGGCAGCAGACGAGCCGCCAGGGTGAGGGGCAGGGACGCCACGGCGGTCTTCTCTTCGTCGATCCTGAGGAACCTGGGGCTGAGGAGGTGAGCGTGGGGGACGTGGGGCCTGAGCGTACGACGTGAAGATGAGATTGCCATATGAAAGTGGCCCGGGAACAGACCAGGCGCGTAGGGGTTGCGGTACCGGGCGTGACGGGTGTACCCGCGCGCCCCCGAAAATCCGGGCGCGCCGTGGACGCGCCGACGCCGGAACGGGTGCCGTGACGGACCGGCCCCGCGCACGACAAGTGACAGCGTGGGAGCGCTCTCATAGCATGCGGGGACATGAAGAGCCTGACCAAGCGCGCCCTCACCGCGGGACAACTGGCCGCCCTGCTGCGGGAGTCGGCGGGCCTCGGCTGCAGCGTGGAGGCCGAGCTCACGGACGGCTGGTTCAACGCGGCCTACCGGGTGCGGCTCGACGACGGGCGTCCGGCGGTGGTGAAGATCGCCCCACCGCCGGACGCCCTGGTGCTGCGCTACGAGCGCGGCATCATGGCCAGCGAGGTCATGGCGCACCGCCGGATGGCCGCCCTCGGCGATGTGCCGCTGCCGGAACTGCTGCACGCGGCACCGGACTTCATGGCGCTGTCGGTCCTGCCCGGCACCCCCTGGGACAAGGCGGCGGACCGCCTCCCCGCGGACCGGCAGGCCGCGCTGCGCCGTGAACTGGGCCGGATCGTGGCGCGGCTGCACACGCTCGCCCCGGAGGACGGCCGGTACGGCTACCCGGCCCCCGAGGCCGGGCTGTCGGCGGCGGACTGGCCGACGGCCTTCGGCGCCATGGTGGAGGCGATGCTGGAGGAGGCCGTGCGCTGGAGCACCCCGCTCGGCGTCGCCCCCGACGAGGTCCGCGCGCTCGTCGCGGAGGGCGCGGACGTCCTGGCGGAGGTGACCGAGCCGCGGCTGGTCCACTTCGACCTGTGGCCCGGCAACGTCTTCGTCGCCGACGACGGCTCCGTCGTCACCGGGCTCATCGACCACGAGCGGGCCTTCTGGGGCGACCCGGTGGCCGAACTGGTCTCCCTGGCCTTCGGCGGCGACACCGGCCCCGGCAGCGACCTCGTCGCCGGCTACCACGAGGCGGGCGGCACCCTGGACTTCGGGCCCTCGACGCTGCACCGGCTGGCCCTCTACCGCGTCTACCTCGGCCTCATCCTGGTCGTCGAGTGCGGCCCGCGGGGCTATCCCGCCGACCACGCCGACCGCGTCCGCGACGTCCTCGGCCGCTGGGTCGCGGAGCTCCGGGCCGTACGGCGGGCCTAGGCCGTGTCGTCAAATGCCCGCCTGCTCGGCGACGCCTGGTACGGCACTCCCCCAGCCTTCGGCTGGGGGTGCCCCCACGCTGCGTTGTCGAATCGTCCGAGTAACCCACTACGAGGACGACTCTCCGCCTTGCGATGCACCGCACCTGGGGGCACCTCCCAGCGGAGCTGGGGGAGCCGCCGAGCCCGCCCTCCGGGCGGCCGGCGCTCATTTGACGACACGGCCTAGTACAACCCCGGCGGCCCCTCGTGGGTCTCCTCACCGCGGCACCCGGGTCCCGGGCTCCCGCCCGACCCCGTCCCCCTGCTTGGAGACACGTAAGTGAAGCACCCCCTGCGCGGCGCCGCGGCGCTGGCCACCCTGCTCGCCGCGGGCCTCGCCCCGTTCGCCCTCTCCTCCCCCGCCTCCGCCGCCCCCTCCGGCCTCGCGGGCGACTTCAACGGCGACGGCTACCGGGACGTCGCCATCGCCGCCCCCGCCGCCAAGGTGAGCGGGAAGCTCTGGGCCGGTCAGGTCGCCGTGGTCTACGGGACAGCGAGCGGGCTGAACCCCGCCAAGCACCAGGTGCTCAGCCAGAACACCGCGGGCGTCCCCGGCGCGGCGGAGGCGGACGACGAGTTCGGCGACCAGGTCGCCGCCGCCGACCTCAACCGCGACGGCTACAGCGACCTCGTGGTCGGCGCCCCACGCGAGAAGGTCGGCAGTTACCCGGACGCGGGCACGGTGGTCATCGTCTGGGGCTCCAAGAGCGGCCTGTCCGGCGGCACGACGGTGAAGAACCCGCTGTCGTACGCCGGAAGCTACTTCGGCATGGGCCTCGCGGCCGCCGACTTCACCGGTGACGGCAAGCCGGACCTGGCGGTCTCGACGCAGGGCCGCACGGGCGAAGCCTCCTGGCGGATCCGGCTGATCCGCGGCCCGTTCGCCAAGTCGGGGAGCACCGGCAAGGCGTCCGAGTACGCCCCGGGCATCGACCGGCCCGCCCTCACCGCGGGCCGGGTCGACGGCGACAACAGGGCCGACCTCGTGGCCACCGGCAGCAAGGCCAATCGCGACCAGCTCGGCTCCGCCGTCTACTACCGGGGCACCGCCTCCGGCATCACCAAGGCGGCGACCCTGCGGCCCGCCGGGACGGCGGCGATCGGCGACCTGAACAAGGACGGCTACGGCGACATCGCGCTCGGCAACCCCGAGGACCGGGCCGCCGAGCCCTCGGCCTCCACCGGCGGCAGGATCGACGTCGTCTACGGCACGTCGTCCGGTCCGAGCACCACCCGGCGCGTCGCGCTCACGCAGAACTCCGCGGGGGTCCCGGACTCCTCCGAGACCGGGGACCGCTTCGGCCAGGCCCTCGCGATCGGCGACTACGACAAGGACGGTTACGGGGACCTCGCGGTCGGCGCGCCGGGCGAGTCCTTCGGCGACGCCGTCGACGTCCGTACGTGGGCCGGGGCGGTCACCCTGCTCCGGGGTTCGGCCTCCGGCGTCACCACGGCCCGGTCGGTGTTCCTCACGCAGGACAGCCCCGGTGTGCCCGGCGCGACGGAGATGAACGACGCCTTCGGCCACCGGCTCCTGGCCTCCGACGTGAACCGCGACGGCCGTGCCGACCTCACCGTCGTCGCCGACGGGGAGAACGACCCCGAGGGCGCCGCCTGGTTCCTGCCGGGTGCCGCGTCCACGCTCTACTCGACGACGGCCTCGACCAGCTTCGGCCCGGCCAAGGTGGGGCTCCCGGCGCGCACCTACACGGCGTTCGGATACGGACTGGCGGGCTAGCCTCCCGGCCGCACCCCCCGGTTGAAGCGGAAGAGGTCGCCGGGGTCGAGGGCCGCCTTCAGGCGGGCGAGGCGTTCGGCGTCCGGCGCCGGGTGGCCGGAACCGAACTGGGCGGGGGTGGCCCCCGCCCCGTCCCCGTAGACGAAGGTCAGGCAGCGCCCGGCCGTCCGGTCGGCCACCTCGGCCAGGACGCGGCGCTGCACCGCCCGGACCGGCTCCATCTCCGGCGCTGCCGCCGAGATCACCCGCAGCAGGAACCGCCCGTCGCGGTGGCCGGTCGCGCCCGGTACGGCGGGCGGCCGGGACAGGGCGCCCCCGAGGTGGCGCAGGTCGACGACGGTGCCGGCGGCCGCCGCCAGGACCCGGCGCAGGGCGGCCGCGTCGACGTCGCGCAGCACGGCGTTGTCGGCGGCGTAGGCGTGCGGCCGCGGTGGGTCGCGGTGGATGGCGCCCGACTCGGTGTACGGCACGGGCCGCAGGTCGTCGGTCGTACGCGGCCCGGTCGCGCGCAGCGGCGCCACCAGGCGTTCGCCCTCCGCCGCCGGGCCGTTGAAGGCGATCCGCACCGAGGCGAGGTGCCGTCCCCCGGGCCCGGCCGGGACCAGGGCCACCGAGGACGTCAGTTCCTCGGGCACCTCCCGGGTCCAGCGCAGGTACGCCCCCAGCACCTCCTCCGTCGCCCCGGCCGGGAAGACCAACTGCCCGCCGTACAGCGCCGGCACGGGCAGCAGCCCGATCTCCATCCCCGTGACCACGGCGAGGCCGTGGCCGGCGCCGCGCAGCGCCCACGAGAGTTCCGGCTCGCTCCGGGTGGTGACGTGCCGGGCCCGGCCGTCCGCCGTGACGACGTCGAAGGCCCGTACGTGGTCGCAGGCCCAGCCGTACTGGCGCGCCGTCAGGCCCAGTCCGCCGCCGAGGGTGTAGCCGACCGCGCCCACGTCCGGCGAGGAACCGCTCGGCGGCGCCAGCCCGAAGGGCGCGGCCGCCGCGACGACGTCCGACCAGCGGGCACCCGCCCCGACGTACGCGGTGCCCGCAACCGGATCCACCCGGACCGCGCGCATGCCGCGGGTGCTGATCAGCACACCCCGGTCGGCGGCCACGGACAGGCCGTGCCCGGTGGCCTGGACGGCGACCGGCAGCGCGCGGGCCGCCGCGTGGACCACCGCCGCGCGGACGTCCTCGGCGGTCCGGGCGGCGACGATCAGGTCGGGGCGGTGGAGATAGGCGGTCTGGAAACCGGAGCGCTCGGCGTCGTACCCCGCGTCGTCCGGGGTGATCAGGGTGTCCTCGTGCGTGTTCGTCCACATGGGGACGACGCTAGGAGCGCTTGAGGACACATTCTGTCCCCAGGCTGTGGAAATCTCGGCGCATGACGACGGACCGCCCGACGATGCCCGCCCGGATGCTGCGGCTGCTCTCGCTGCTGCAGAGCCGCCGCACATGGTCCGGCGCCGAGCTCGCCGGCCGTCTCGGCGTGACCGGCCGCACCGTGCGCCGGGACGTCGACCGGCTGCGCGAACTGGGCTACCCCGTGCACGGCACCACGGGCACGGCCGGTGGCTACCGGCTGGCCTCCGGCCGCGACCTGCCGCCCCTGCTGCTGGACGACGACGAGGCGGTGGCGATCGCCGTCGCACTGCGCACGGCCGCCGCGGGCGGTGGTGTGGCGGGCATCGAGGAGACGTCGGTGCGTGCCCTGGCCAAGCTGGAGCAGGTGCTGCCCGCGCGGCTGCGGGCCCGGGTCGCCGCCGTCGGCGCGGCCACCGTCCGCGTCCCGGTCGGGCAGCCGCTCCCGAAGGCGGATCCGGACGCACTGGCCGTCCTCGCCGCCGCGTGCCGCGACCACGAGGTGGTGACCTTCGACTACCGCGGCCGCGCCGCCGCCGCCCCGGAGCGGCGCCGTGCCGAGCCGCACAGCCTCGCCACCGCGTACGGGCGCTGGTACGTCATCGCCTACGACACCGACCGCGCGGGCTGGCGGGTGTTCCGGCTGGACCGGCTCACCGGCCCCGCCCCCGTCCACCGCCGCTTCACCCCGCGCGACCTGCCGGCGGCCCGGGTACCGACCCCGCCGCGTACCTCGCCGCGACGCTGACCGCCGCCCCGTACCGCTTCACGGCCGCGGCCACGGTCGGCGCGCCGGCCGCCGAGGTGCTGGCCCGCCTCCCGGCGCCGCTGCCCGGGCGGGTGACGCCGCTGGACGAGGGCCGCTGCCGCGTGACCTTCGGCGCGGACTCGCCGGACCTGATCACGCACGACCTCGTGGCGCTGGCCGGGCTCCCCGTCGTCCTCGACGAGGACACCCCGGCCGCGCTCCGCGCCCATCTGCGGGACGTCGGGCGCGCGCTCGCGGCGATGTGAGCGGTTGCCAGGCGAGCGGTTGCCGGGCTAGCGGTTGCCGGGGGAGCGGGGAGCTACCCGGCGGCGGTCGTGGGCTGCTCCACGACGTTGCGGCCACCGAGCGGCGCCATCCTGCCCGGGTGCTCGGGCTGCTGGCCCGGCATGAGCCCGGTGCCGGACGCCGGGGCGGAGGTGTGCGCGGACGTGTGGGCGGCCGAGGCGTGCGCGGAGGTGTGGGCCGAGGCGTGCGCGGGGGCCGCGTGGGTGGGAGCCGCGTGGGCGCCCCCGGACTGCTGCGCGGCACCCGGCGCGATCGCCATCGGGGCGGCGGAGGAGGGCACCGCCGCGGTGACCGCACGGCTCGCCTCGGTCTTCGGGTGCTCGTCCTTGTCGGGCGCGTGGCTCACCCCGAAACGGGTCCGCAGATGGTGCCCGGCCGCCTCGTCGAGGCTCACCGGTCGCTGCAGCCGCACCGCCAGCCGGCTCGCCTCACGGCCCAGCGCCGCGAGGTCCTCCCACCGCAGGTGCACGACGAGCGGCAGTTCCGCCTCGCCGTCGGGGAGCGCTTGAAGGCCCTGGAAGGGGACGTTGCTCTGAGCGTTCATCGGCCGGTCCTCACCATTGGCTGCAGTGCGGTACGGCAGGGGATACGCACCCCGGTACCGGAACGTTCAGCCGCGCCCGCCGCGCGGCGGGGATGATGGGACCGTGCGCACCCTCGGGATCGACCTGGCCGCGAGCCCCCGGACGACCGCGGTCGCGGTCGTCACCTGGCCCGGTGACGGCACGGCCGTCGTCTCCCCGCCGCTGCTGGGGTGCGCCGACGACGTGCTGGCCGACCTGCTGTGCGGACTGGAGCCGGGGGAACACGCCGGGGTGGACTGCCCCTTCGGCTGGCCGATCCCGTTCGTCGAGGCCGTCGCCGCGCACGCGGCGGGCACGCCGTGGCCCGGGCGGGGCACCGACGCCTCCGCGTACCGGGCGACCCTGCGCCACCGCCGCACCGACGTCCTGACGCACGAGGAACTCGGCGGCCGGTGGCCGCTGTCCGTCGCCTTCGACCGGCTGGGCGCCACCGCCGCCCGCTGGGCCCACCTCGCCGACGAACTCGCCGCTCGCGACCGCCCGGTGGCCCGTGACGGCTCCGGTCGGATCGCCGAGGTGTACCCGGCGGCGTCCCGCAGACGATGGGGCCTGGGCCCCGAGCGCTCGACGGCCGAACTCCGCGCGGCGGCCCCCTGGCTGCGGTGCGGCCCGGCCGAACGCGCCGCGTACGACGGCAGCGAGCACGCCTTCGACGCGCTGGTCGCCGCCCTCGCCGCACGGGCCGTCCAGCGCGGACTCACCCGCGGTCCCGCCGGCACGGAGGAGATCCACGCGGCCGCCGTCGAGGGCTGGATCCACCTCCCCAGTGAGGGCACGCTCCCGGCCCTGCCGTGAGCGCGGATGCGGGTGCGGGCGGCACGGTGGGCGCGGCGACGTGACCGTGGTGGCCGGGGTGCGTGGGCATCCCGCGCCGGGACCGGGCCCCCTGAAGGCCCCTTGGGTACGCAGTCGACGGCGCCGCCACGAGTCGTACGTGGGCAACGGCTCTGCGCCGCGGGCCGCCGGAGGCGTGCTCGGGCGCCGCGCGGCGCCCCGAGCCGCCTGGCCCCCGCTCGGGCGCCGCCCGCTCAGTGGAGGCGGATCGCGAGGGTGACGACCGCGCCGACCGGGCCCGTGGCGATCGTGAGGTGGTCGGTGACCAGGCGGGCGAGCCACAGGCCGCGCCCGCAGCGGGAGTCGAGGCCGGGCAGCAGCTCGGGGATGACGGCGGCGCTGAAGCCGGGGCCGGCGTCGGTGATCCGGCACTGCACCTCGCCGTCGGTCCGGCGCAGCATCAGGCGGCCGCGGCCGCCGCCATGGGTGATCGCGTTGGAGGCCACCTCGTTCACCGCGAGGACGAACTCGCCGCGGCGTGCCGCAGGAAGTCCCGCCCACATCGCGAACTCCTCGGCCAGTACCCGCAGTCGGGGCAGTTCGCCCTCCGTGAAGTCGCGTTCCAGCCAGCAGCCCCCGGCGGCCGGATCGCCGGCGGAGGGTTCGTGCAGCTCCTCCAGCATCAGCCGCTCACCTCGATCAGTGTCAGCCCCGGCAGGGACGTCGCGCCCAGCGTGCGCAGCAGCGTCAGGTGGAAGGCCGAGCAGCGGACCTCCACCCGTACCCCCCGCTCCCCGGCGGCGGCCACCAGCGTCAGGAGTTCCGTCGCGCAACCGACGCCGAGGAAGTGCAGGTCGCGCAGGGCCAGGACGAGCCGCCCGCCCTCCACGGTCCGCCGCAGCGCGTCCTCGACCACGCCGTGGAACCGATCCCGCGTGCTCAGGTCGGCCTCGCCGAGCAGCCGCAGCAGGCCCTCGGTGCGCGTCGCGTACAGCGCGCCGAGCCGGGTCAGCAGGTTGCGCGGGTGGGCCTGCGCCATCGCGTCGAGCACGTCCCCGGTGAACCACCGGCGGTCGTAGGCGCAGATCTCCGCGTACGGCCGTCCGGTGAAGAGGTGGTCGGCGTGGGTCTCGCGGTGCACCATCGCGTCGATGGGCGCGCCCATGTCGCGCACCCAGTGCATGTCGATGTACGCGCGCAGGCCCGCGTACCCGTCGCGGACCGCGCGGTCCGTCTCCTCGGCGAGCCGGCCCTGCTGCCGTACCGCCGTGAACGCGAGGTCCGGACGGATCAGCTCGCGCATGCTGCTCAGCACGAGCTGCCCGCGCCGGTGCGCCGACTCCACCCGTGCGTCGGCGTCCCCGGGCCGCCCGGCGTCGTCGGCCGGACCCAGGTGGGCGAGCACCTCCCGGTCCGGCACGCCGGGGGCGGCGAAGACCATGACCCGCTCGCCGGCCGCCAGCCCGAGCCGTGCGAACGCGGCCAGGACGTCCCAGCATGTGTCGTCGTCGCCGTCGTAACTGACGAACGCGTGGTCGCCGGGCCGCATCCGCTGCACCGGCACGACCCGCACATCCGCGGCAGGCATCGGTTCTCACCCCCTGGTTTCCGAGCTGCCGAGGGTAGGAGCGCGCACCGCGGGACCGCCAGGCGGGACCGACTCTGCCCGGGATCGCGCGGGGAGCGATCGCGGGCACGCCGGAGCTGCCCGGAAGCGCCCGTCCGTCAACGCGATGTGACGGACGGGCGATCAACGCACCGGCCGCCCGGACGCCGGCCCGGCCGTTCTGCGTGACGTCACCCGGATGCGCCGTGAAGCCGGTGTTCTCGTCCCTGCCGTGGTCCAGTAGGGAGCGGAGGTCCCGCCCCCGCAGCAGGGAGCGGCGGCCCGTGCCAAGCTGGGGTCCGTCGGGTCTGTGGCGTGCGTCACACATGGTGGTCCCGCTTCCCGCCTGCCGGACAGCGCCGGCCGGGGACGCCACGGGCGGCGTACGTGCCCCGGCCCGACCGCCGGGCGAGGGCCGGTGAACGGCATGGGGACCGTCGGATCGGCCGTGGGAAGGAGGTGGCGGCGACGCCCCGCCGGGCCCGGCACGACTGTGAGAGCGGCCACGTGCGCCCCTTTCGGCGGGCTGTGGGGATTAAGCGCCGGTAAACTCCCTGTTCGCCATTTGTGACGCCGGGTGAAGGACCCAGGCCACAGGCCGTCCGGTCCGGACGGCCGCGGTACGGGGACGCCGGGCGTGCGCCAGTCGCGGGGACGGTCCCGCGCGCCGGGACACCGTGGTCCCCGGCCGGCCGGTCGAGGGGCACCGGCGCCGCAGTGGTCCTGAGTTCTTGGAGGGTTTCACATGCGTCTGTCTCTGGCCGTGAGCGACCGGAACAAGGTGCCCGGCGCGTCCGCGGCGGCGCCACCGACCCCCGGCTCGGCCGAGCCGGGGAGCACCGTATGACCCTCGTCGAATCGCCCATCCCGCTCCTCGAGGACCCCGCGCCCGCCGGTGTCGCCGGCACCTCCGGCGTCCTGTGCCCCGCACGGGCGGTCTTCCGGGCCGGCGAGGCAGCCCCCGGGCGCACCCTGCTCGGGGTCCTGGCCGCCACCGCCCGGGCGCACCCCACCGCACCCGCCGTCGACGACGGCACCACGACGCTGAGCTACCGGGCCCTGGCCGCCGCGACCGAGCGCCTGCGCCGCCGCCTGGCGGAGGCCGGCATCGGCGCCGGCGACCGGGTGGGCGTACGGGTGCCCTCGGGCACCGCCGACCTGTACGTGGCGGTCCTCGCCGTGCTCTCCGCGGGCGCCGCCTATGTGCCGGTCGACGCCGAGGACCCCGAGGAACGCGCCCGGCTGGTCTTCTCCGAGGCGGAGGTCTGCGCCGTCATCGGCGAGCACCTCACGGTCACCCCGTGCGCCGAGCCCCGCGGCACCGTCGGCCGCCGTCCCGGGCCGGACGACGACGCGTGGATCATCTTCACCTCCGGTTCCACCGGCAAGCCCAAGGGCGTTGCCGTCACCCACCGTTCGGCCGCCGCGTTCGTGGACGCCGAGGCCCGGCTCTTCCTCGCCGAGGAGCCGCTGGGACCCGGCGACCGGGTGCTGGCCGGGCTCTCGGTGGCCTTCGACGCCTCCTGCGAGGAGATGTGGCTGGCGTGGCGGCACGGCGCCTGCCTGGTGCCCGCGCCGCGCTCCCTCGTCCGCACCGGGCTGGACCTCGGCCCCTGGCTCGTCGAGCAGGGGATCACGGTCGTCTCCACCGTGCCCACCCTGGCCGCGCTGTGGCCCGTCGAGGCGCTGGACGACGTCCGCCTGCTGATCTTCGGGGGCGAGGCCTGCCCGCCGGAACTGGCCGAACGGATGGCCGTCGAGGGGCGTGAGGTGTGGAACACCTACGGCCCCACCGAGGCCACCGTCGTCGCCTGCGCCGCCCAGCTCACCGGCGAGGGCCCGGTCCGCATCGGACTGCCCCTGGACGGCTGGGAGCTGGCCGTCGTGGACGCCCACGGCGAACCGCTGCCCATGGGCGCGACCGGCGAGCTGGTCATCGGCGGGATCGGCCTCGCCCGCTACCTGGACCCCGCCAAGGACACCGAGAAGTACGCGCCGCTGCCCGCCCTCGGCTGGGACCGCGCCTACCGCAGCGGCGACCTGGTCCGCGCGGACGCGGAGGGCCTGGTCTTCGTCGGCCGCGCCGACGAGCAGGTCAAGCTCGGCGGGCGCCGCATCGAACTGGGCGAGATCGACGCCGCGCTGCGGGCACTGCCCGCCGTCGCCGGCGCGGCCGCCGCCGTCCGCACCACCAAGGGCGGCAACCAGATCCTGGTCGGCTACGTCGCGGTGACCGGTGATTTCGACCAGGCCGACGCGCTCGCCCGGCTCCGCGAGGCGCTGCCGGCCGCCCTCGTCCCGCTGCTCGCCGTCGTGGAGACCCTGCCCACCCGGACCTCGGGCAAGGTCGACCGGGACGCGCTGCCCTGGCCGCTGCCCGGGCTCGACGCGCCCGCCGCGGAACTGGGCGGCACCGAGGGCCTGCTCGCCGGCCTGTGGGGCGAGCTCCTCGGCGCGCCGGTGACCGGGCCGGACGCCGACTTCTTCGCGCTCGGCGGCGGCAGCCTGACCGCCGCCCGCCTCGTCTCGCAGCTGCGCACCCGCTACCCCGCGGCCGCGGTCGGCGACGTCTACCAGCACCCCACGCTCGGGGCGCTCGCCGCGCGCCTGGACGAGGCCGACGCCCGCCGGGCCGCCGCGCGCCCCGTACGGCCGGTGCCCCGGCGCGCCGCCGCGGTCCAGCTGGCGCTGATGCTCCCGCTGTTCGTCCTGGCCGGACTGCGCTGGGGCGTCGTGGCGGCCGCGATCGGCAGCGCGCTGCGCCTCCTCGGCCCGTTCCCGTGGGTCCCGGCCGTCTCCTGGTGGTGGGTGCTGGCCGGGTGGGCGCTGTTCATCAGCCCCGCCGGACGGGTCGCCGTCTCCGCGGGCGGCGCCCGGCTGCTGCTGCGCGGGGTGCGCCCGGGCACCTACCCGCGCGGCGGGGCGGTGCACCTGCGTCTGTGGGCCGCCGAACGCCTCGCGCAGGTCAGCGGCGCCGGCAACCTCACCGGTGCCTGGCTGAGCCACTACGCCCGCGCGCTGGGCGCCAAGGTCGGCGACGGCGCCGACCTGCACTCCCCGCCGCCGGTCACCGGCATGCTCAAGCTCGGCAAGGGCAGCGCCGTGGAGCCCGAGGTCGACCTGTCCGGGCACTGGCTCGACCGCGACCTGCTGCACATCGGCAAGATCCGCGTCGGCGCGGGCGCCACGGTCGGCTCCCGCAGCACCCTGCTGCCCGGCGCCCGGATCGGCAAGCGCGCCGAGATCGCCCCTGGTTCCGCGGTCGTGGGCGCCGTCCGGGCCGGACAGCGCTGGGGCGGTGTGCCCGCCGTCCGCACCGGCAAGGCCCCGCACCGCAGCTCCGACTCCCGCCCGCCGCGACGGCTGCGCTGGTCGGCGGCGTACGAGGCGACCGCCTTCGCCCTGGACCTGCTGCCCGCGGCGTCGGCGCTGCCCGCCCTGCTGGTGCTGGCCCGGTTCCTGCGCGGCGCCGGCGCCGCGCCGCTGCCCGCCGCGCTCGCGGCCGTGCCCCTGGCCACGCTCGCCTGGCTGCTGACGTACGCGCTGCTGGTGCTGGCCGGGGTGCGGCTGCTGGGCGTCGGGCTGCGCGAGGGCCACCACCCCGTGCACGGCCGTGTCGCCTGGCAGGCGTGGACGACGGCCCGGCTCATGGACCGGGCCCGCGCGCACCTGTTCCCGCTCTACGCCAGCCTGCTGACGCCGGTGTGGCTGCGGGCGCTCGGCATGAAGGTCGGCCGCCACGTCGAGGCGTCCACCGTGCTGGCGCTGCCGACGATGACCACCGTCGGCGACGGGGCCTTCCTCGCCGACGACACCATGGTGGGCAGTTACGAGCTCGGCGGCGGCCTGATGCGCATCGCGGAGGCCCGGATCGGCAAGAAGGCCTTCCTCGGGAACTCCGGCATGACCGCCCCCGGCCGCTCGGTGCCGAAGAACGGCCTGGTCGGCGTGCTCTCGGCGACGCCCAAGGGGGCCAAGGCGGGCAGTTCCTACCTGGGCATGCCGCCGATGCGGCTGCCGCGCGTCCCCGAGACGGGCGACCGCAGCCGCACCTTCGCGCCGCCCCGGCGGCTCGTGCTGGCCCGCGCGGCCGTCGAGCTGTGCCGGGTCGTCCCCGTGATGTGCGCGGTCGCGCTGGTGGTGCTGGTGCTCGCCGGGTATGCGGCGGTGGCCGACCGGTACGGGGCGCCCGTGGCGCTCGCCGCCGGCGGTGCGCTGCTCGCGGGCGCCGGTGCGGTCGCCTGCGCGCTGGCCGTGGTGATGAAGTGGCTGCTGGTCGGACGGGTGCGGACGGGCGAACGGCCGCTGTGGAGCTCGTTCGTGTGGCGCAACGAACTGGCCGACACCTTCGTCGAGGTGCTGGCCGTGCCGTGGCTCGTCGGCGCGGTCGGCGGCACCCCGCTGATGAACCTGTGGCTGAGGTGCCTGGGGGCGCGGATCGGACGCGGCGTATGGTGCGAGACGTACTGGCTGCCGGAGGCGGACCTGGTCCGGGTCGGGGACGGCGCGACCGTCGGCCGCGGCTGCGTGGTACAGACACACTTGTTCCACGATCGGATCCTGCGGATGGACGAGGTCGTACTCGGGGAGGGCGCGAGCCTCGGCCCGCACGGCATCGTGCTGCCCGGGGCCACGGTCGGGGCCCGGAGCGCGATCGGTCCCGCCTCGCTCGTCATGCGGGGCGAGAGCGTGCCCGAGGGCACCCGCTGGCTCGGCAACCCGATCTCCGCCTGGCACACAGAGGGGGCCCGCACAGGGTGAGCAACGGCAAGCGCGTGCGTGGCGGGGCCGCCGTCCCCGCCACGCCCGGGGCGGAGGTGTCAGCGGACACCTACTTCCCCGAGCACGGCAACGGCGGCTACCGGGTCACCCACTACGACCTGGAACTGGAGTACCGCCCGGCGGCCAACCGCCTCTCGGGCCGGGCCCGGATCTCCGCGCTGGCGGACCGGGCCCTTTCCGCGTTCAGCCTCGACCTCGGAGCCTTCCGTCTGGACCGGGTCCTCGTCGACGGGCGCCCCGCCCGCTACACGCACCGCGCGGGGAAGCTCCGCATCAAGCCCGCGAAGGCGCTGCCCGAGGGCCCGTTCGCGGTCGAGGTCCGCTACGTCGGCAACCCGAGGCCCGTCCGGTCCCGCGACTGGGGGGAGCTGGGCTGGGAGCAGCTGGAGGACGGCGCGCTCGTCGCCAGCCAGCCGATCGGCGCGCCCTCCTGGTTCCCCTGCAACGACCACCTCGGCGACCGGGCGGGTTACCGGATCACGGTGACCGCGCCCTCGCCGTACACGGTCGTCGCCAACGGCAGCCTGGAGTCGTACCGGGTCGGCGCCTCCACGACGACCTGGGTGTACGACCAGCCGCGGCCGATGCCGCCGTACCTGGCGACCGTGCAGATCGGCCAGTACGAGCTCATCGACCACCTCGGCGGTGCCGTACCCCAGCCGGCCGCCGTCCCGCCGCGCCTGACCGCCGACTTCGACCACGACTTCGGGCGCCAGCCGCGGATGATGGAGGTGTTCAGCGAGCTCTTCGGGCCCTACCCCTTCGGCGAGTACGCGGTCGTCGTGACCGACGAGGAGCTGGAGGTCCCGGTCGAGGCGCACGGGCTGTCCGTCTTCGGCAGCAACCACCTGGACGGCCGCCGCGGCTCCGAACGCCTCGTCGCCCACGAGCTCGCCCACCAGTGGTTCGGCAACAGCCTCGCCCTCGCCGACTGGCGGCACATCTGGCTCAACGAGGGCTTCGCCGCGTACGCCGAATGGCTGTGGGCCGAGTCCTGCGGCGAGGCGCCCGCCGCCCGCAACGCGGCCCGCGCCCACGCCAGGCTCGCCGCCCAGCCCCAGGACCTGCGGCTGGCCGACCCCGGTGCCCGGAACATGTTCGACGACCGGGTGTACAAGCGCGGCGCCCTCACCCTGCACGCGCTGCGCACGGTCATGGGCGACCCGGCGTTCTTCCGGCTGCTGCGGGCCTGGACCGCCGCCCACCGCCATGGCACCGTGACCACCGGGCAGTTCACCGCCCTGGCCCAGGAGCACACCGACCGGCCGCTGGAGGCGCTGGTCTTCCACCCGTGGCTGCACGGGACGCGGCTGCCACGCCTGCCGATCGGGGGAGCATGAGCGACGCGCACACGGACCGGGGCGGGATCGTCGTCCACCGGCGGCCGGGCTGCCCGTTCTGCATGAAGCTGCGGGCGCAACTGCTGTTCACGCGGCTGCGCCACACCACGGTCGACATCCGGCGCGATCCGGACGCCGCCGCCTTCGTGCGCTCCGTGGCGGACGGGAACGAGACCGTGCCGACCGTCACCGTGGCGGGGCGGCCCCTGGTCAACCCCTCGCTGCGGCAGCTCAAGGAGGCGGTCAGGGCGTACGCCCCGCACCTTCAGGCGAAGCGCGACACGTAGCGGCGCTGCCAGGGCGTCTCCACCGCGCGCCGGGTGTAGTGCTCCCGGACGTAGGCGACGGCCTCACCGGACGGCACCCCGTCCAGCACCGCCAGGCACGCCAGGGCCGTCCCCGTGCGGCCGATCCCGCCGTGGCAGGCGACCTCCACCCGCTCGTCCGCAGCACGCCGCCACGCCGCGCGCAGCGCCTGGGCGGCGTCCGCACGGTCCGCGGGCAGTCGGAAGTCCGGCCAGCGCACCCAGCGGCTCTCCCAGGCCACCGCCGGGGGTTCGTGGCCCAGCAGGTACAGCCCGAACACGGGGACGGGACCGGCCGGCAGCGGGTGCCGCAGCCCCCGTCCACGCACCAGCCGCCCCGACGGCAGCCGCAGTACCCCTGGGGCGCCCGGCTCCCAGCCGGCGGCGGGCTCAGCGCCCATGGCCGCCGCACGCCGCCGGGTAGAGCACGGCGCCGGCCAGCTCGCCGCCGTCCGCGGCGTCCGCCGCCAGGCCGGACAGGCGCAGGCACGCCTCGGCGGTGGCGTCCACGGGAGGGCACTCGACGCCCACGGCGCCGACCGCGGTCACCGAGCCGTCGTGGTGGAGTTCGCCGCCGGAGGACGGCGCGGGCAGCCCGCCCTGCAGGATGCCGAGGGCGACGATCTCGCCCGACGCGCCCGACGCGCCCGAGGCCTCACGGATGTCGAAGCGCCAATGGGCGTCGCTCGCTTTGAGGAGGTATTTCCCGGACCTCCCGCATTCCGCCAGGGAATCCCGGCGGGCGCGGACGAGTTCGGCTATCGCGCAGCACAACGGGGCGTCATGTCCGGCCGGCGTGCGGAAGCGGCTGAAATCGGCGAGCGGCGCGGACCGCATCGCGGCGTCGAGGAGGACGACCGCCGACTCCCGTGCGTGCGGATGGCCCTGTTCGGCGATGTCCAGTAGGAAGGGGGCCGCGACCACGGCGCCGGGTAGCACCTCGCCGGTGCGTCCGCGCAGCAGGGAACTGCTGGTCAGGGCCGCCACGGCAGAGGCGACCCCATCGAGGTCGCGGGCCGCGGCCAGTGCCCTCAGCCCGGCCGCGGGGTCGGGCCGTTCGGCCCGGGCCCCGTCCCGGGCGTCGGCGGTCCGAGGGCGCGGCCGCGGCGTGGGAATGGCATTCCAATTGACGGCGTCGATCTCGGTGAGCAGCATCCGCACATGATTCCACCCGCTCCGGAATTTCGGGGTTCCGCATGCGGGACAAGCGTTCGAGCGGCTATGCTCCGCCGCCTCAAGCGGTATGACGCAGATACAGTGCGCCGCAACTGTGGCAGAAGGGCTGCGCCGCCGGCGTCCCCCACACGTCCTCCGCCTGCACGGCCGCGGCGGGGGAGAGCTCCCGCCCGCACAGCCCCGTCGCGGCGCCGTCCTCCACCATGTGCCACGCCCTCAGTGGGCTTCCGTCGGCCGGGCCGCCGTCCTCGGTGTCGTACTCGGCGCGCATCTCGTACACGGGCATCGTGGTGCCTCCGGGTCGGTCATGCCCTTCTTGGTGCCGGTAGTCCAGTATGTCCGGGCTCCGCCCGCGCGGCGATCGCAGCCCCGCGCGGGCGGGACGTACCGCAGACGGCGGGCCCGGGGCTCGGCCCGTCGTACGAGCGGCCCGGGCGGGAGGGCGTGCGCGGACCGGTGCGGCGGCGTCCCGGCGGCCACCGGCCGTCGCCGGCGTCACTGTGGGCCCCGCCGGGCCCGCCGGTGCCCCGGGCGCCGATTGACAGGCCGGGACCGGCGTCCTTGAGTGAGGGGCGCCAGGCAGGAGCCTCAGGGGGAAGCGTCATGCCGAGCCACAGTCAGCCGCCCGCACCGCAGCCGCCACTGCCCGGAGTGCCGCCCGAGCGGCTGTGCGGGGAGCTGCTCGGCGCGAGCGACGCCGCCGCGGACGCGGGGACCTCGCGACCGCGGCGGTCCACGCACGTACCGCCGCGATGGTGGCGGCCTCGGCGGGGCTGCCGGCGCTGTTGCGCGCCGCGCAGTGGCAGCAGGGCCGGCTGGCGCTGCTCGCCGGCGACCGGGAGGCCGCGGACGGCTGGTTCCGGCAGGCCGGCCCTTCCGGCGCCGCCGCTCCCGCCGGCCCGGTCCCGTCCGGTGGCGACGCCGGCGGCGCCCGGCTGTGGGCCCGCTTCCGCCGCGGCCCGCGCGCACCGGAACAGCCCGCGCCGCCACCGGACCGTCCCGCCGCGCCGCTGCTGGCGGTGGGCCTGCTCGGCTCGCTCAGCGTCAGCGTCGACGGTGTTCCGGCCGAGGGCTGGCACGGCCACCGCACCCGTTCCCTGCTCGCCTTCCTGCTCACCCACCGCGACCCCTGGCCGCACCGGGAGACGCTGATGGACGCCTTCTGGCCGGACTCGGCCCCCGGGGCGGCGCGCAACAGCCTCGGTGTCGCGATGCACCAACTGCGCCAGACGCTGGGTACCGCGACCGGCGAACCCGTGGTCGTCTTCCGCTGCGGTGCCTACCGGCTGGGTCCCGGGCTCGGCCTCTGGCTGGACTGCGACGAGTTCGACCTGCTGCTGCGCACCGCCCGGGAGGCGGAGGACCGGGGCGACCGCACCGGCGCGGCCGAGGAGTACGAGCGGGCGCTCGCCCTCTACCGGGGCGAGTTCCTCGCCGAATCGCCGTACGAGGAGTGGACCGTCCTGCACCGGGAGCGGCTGCGGCTGGCCCACCTCGACGCCCTCGCCCGGCTGAGCGAACTGCACTTCACCGCGGGCCGCTACGCCCCGTGCGCCGAACTCTGCCGCCGCCTGGTCGCGTTGGACCCGTGCCGGGAGACAGCGCACCGGCGGCTGATGCGCTGCCTGAGCCGGATCGGCCAACCGCACCTGGCCATCCTCCAGTTCCGGGCCTGCGTGCGGACGCTGCGCGAGGAACTCGGCGTGCCGCCGCAGCGCGAGACCGTCGAGCTCCACCAACGGCTGCGCGCTGCCGGTGTGAGCGGCGCGCCCGCGCTTATCGCGTCGCGGCCGCCGGGTTAAGCGACGGCACGGCGGCCGGTTAAGCGCGGTGCGGAAGAACGGACGCCGAGCGCGGCAGCGACCCGCCGCCGCGCCGGCGCCCACCTCGCAGGGGAGAGAACATGCCCGCACAGCCCGACCTGAACAACCCCGTCCTCGGCATCGACACCCGCGACATCCTGGTGACGGACAACGACGCCATCCCCTCCGGCCTGGTCCTCACCGCGTCCCTGCCGATCACGGTCAGCGTGACCTTCGAGGCCCGCGGCCTGGCGCTGCCGATGCTGCACGACACGCCCTTCAGGGTGACCTACGCCTTCGCCTCGCTCTCCGGCACCAGCGACGTCACGCGCTCGGTGGACGGGCGCCTGGTCACACGTCCGGCGCCCGCGAAGACGGTGTACAGCGGCGCCGACACCGACGTCGTCCTCCCGGCCGGAACGCTGCGGCCCGGGCTCTACCAGGTCTCGGCGATGGTCCAGTTCCCCGGTGCCCGGGGCATGGGCGCCTTCACCACGCTGCCGGTGATCGAGGTCGTCGAGGGGCCGTGAACGAGGACGAGCTGACCCGGATCGACGGCGTCGGTGCGACCACCGCGCGCCTGCTGGCCGCCGCCGGGATCCGTACGTACGCCGAGCTGTCGGCCGCGTCCACGGACGAGGTGATCGCCGCGGTGCGCGACCTGCGCGTGGTCTCCGCGGTCCGGGTCGAGCAGTGGCGCAAGGACGCCGCGGAGCTGGCCTCGGCGGTCCCGCCGCCGGGGCCGGCGCCGGAGGCGGAGCCGGCGGACGCCGGGTACGAGAGCTTCGTGCTGCGGGTGCGGCTGGACCGGGGGCGGATCCGGGCGACGGAGATCCGCAGGGTGCGCACCGGGGAGACCCGGCACTGGCCGGAGTGGGACGCCGGAGCGCTGCTCGCCTGCGTCCTGGGCCGCCCGGCCGGTCCAGGTCCCGGTACTGGTCCCCTTCCCGATCCCGTCCCCGGACCCGGACGGGCGACCGGGACCGGGGCCGGAACCGCGACCGGGGGCGGGGACGACGGCGATCCCCGTGCCGGAGCCGCCCCGCCGGTCACGCTGCTGGCCGAGCCGCTGCGGGCGGCGCCGTACGGCCGGGGGTGCCGTTCACGCTGGACGTCACGCTGGCCCTGCCCCCGGCCACCGGTCCCGGGGCGTGCTTCGCGTACTACGCGGCCGTCACCGCGAGCCCGGCCGGCGCGGACCGTCGCGTGCTGGCGGACGACCGGGGCGTGCTGCGGGCCGGCGATCCGGTCGTACGGCTGTCGCTGCCCGGCCTGACGCCGGGCACCCACCGTCTGGGGATCGCGGTGAGCCTGCGCGAACCCGGCGGGCACCGTCCCAGCGCGCTGGCGGCCACGGTGGACGGGCTCGTGCTCACCGTGTGACGTGCCACCGCGTCACGCGGCCGAGTCCGTGTCCTCGTCCCACTCGACACCGATCTCCCGCAGCCAGCGCCGGTCCTCCGGGCCCGGAGGACCGGGCGGCCCGGCCAACGGCTGCGGGGGGCCGGTGAGTTCGGTGCCGGTGAGCGACACTCCGCCCTTGCCGCCCGCGTGCGCGACGCTCTCGTCACCGCGTTCGAGGACCAGGAGTTCGTAGTGGGGCGGCCACCGCAGCAGGATCCGCCGCCGGCAGACCGGGCAGTACCACTCCTCGGCGCCGGAGCTCCTCGTCTCCGCCAGCCGCATCTCGTGGGTCTCGCTCATGCTCGTCTCCGTCCGCGCGAAGGGCACAGGGGAGGGCGGCGAACCGCCCCGCGTACCGGGTTGATGCCCGATCCGCCCCGATCAACCCCGGTTGTACGGGCGCCTCGTGTGACCGGCGGACGACGGGCCGTCACCGATTTCGTCACCCTTCGTGACCGTAGAAGTTCCCACCGCATGAATCGAGTCCGAAATTAGGGGATTTCACCCTATGTATTGACTGCGGGGAGTAATGGAACTTAAGGTTCATGTCAGGGGATGCCCCTATGAGCCGCATCTCATCCGACATTTCACGTCTGTGATGGTGCGTCCGCACCTGAGACCCGGACGCACCCCCCGTCGCACCCGTGCCACGCGCACCCCCGGTGCGACCCGCGCCAGGTCCCCCACGGCCGGCGCCTACGTTCCGCATCTCGAAGGGAACGACCATGCGCGTCACGAGCACGACCATCCGCCGGGTCGCCGCAGCGGCACTCGCGGCCCCGATCCTCGCCCTCGTCGGAGCCGGCGCGGCCGGCGCCGCGCCGCAACAGGCCGCCCCCGCCTCGCACCAGTCCGTCGTCACCCACGGGGACGGCTGCCGGGGCTACGGCGACTGGGGTTACGGATGGCGTTACGGCCATCACTTCGACGACGACTGTGGCTACGGCTACGGCTACGGCGGTTATGGAGGCTACGGAGGCTACGGCTACGGAGGTTACGGCTACGACAACGGCGTCGTCGTGGTGGTGCTGTAACCGTCAGTGAATCCGCACCCGCCCGGCGCCCGTCACGGCCACACCAGGCAGTAGAGCTGGTGCCCGCTCTCGTGACAGCGCTGGGCGAAGTCCTGCCACTCGTGCAGCATCGTGTAGATCACGAACGCGTCCCGCGGCCCGCGGCGGTCGGGGACGGTGGACCAGATGAAGGCGGCGGCGCCGAGGGCCTCCTCGTCGGCCTTGCGCAACGGCTCGACGACGGAGTGGGGCAGCTTGACGACGGCGTAGTCGGGGTGGAGCACGACGAGTTCCAGCGGCGGGACCTTGGCCGGGGGTATGCCCTCGATGCCGGTCAGCACCATGGCGGCCATGGTCTCCGGCTTGACCTTGGTGTACATCCCCTGGCCCAGCTCGTCGCCGCCGAGTTCCTCGGGTCGCATCGAGATGGGGACCCGCGCGGCGGTTGCACCATCGGGTGCGCCGAAGTACTTGTAGGTCACCCCCACTCGGCCACCCCTGCTCCCGCTTTTCTCAACGGCCCTGTCGCGCTCTTTCGGCGGCCGGCGGCGCCGACCGGTGGGGCGGGCGTGCTCCGCGTCGGGGTCGTCCGCCCCGCCGCCCACGTCACCGCGTTCGCCACCGCGCTGCATTCCACTACCCGACCATCCGCAGACCCAACCGCGCAACCCGATCATCGTCTCAGATGCACGGTCGATACCTCGTCGCGCAACGCCCGGCATTTGAGAGCATGTGCTTGTGAGCTATCCGTACGCCTACGAAGCGCCAGTTTCTCAGACCTTGTTCGATCGAGCAGCCGCCGTGACCCCTGGTGGGGTGAACAGTCCGGTACGTGCCTTTCGTGCCGTGGGCGGTACGCCCCGGTTCATGGTGTCCGGAACGGGTCCTAACCTGAAGGACGCGGATGGTCGCGAATACGTCGACCTCGTCTGCTCGTGGGGGCCGATGATCCTCGGCCACGCCCACCCCGAGGTGATCGCCGCCGTGCAGGCGGCGGTTGCGCGGGGTACGTCCTTCGGCACGCCCGGTGAGGGCGAGGTGGAACTGGCCGAGGAGATCGTGGCGCGCGTCGCGCCGGTGGAGCAGGTGCGGCTGGTCTCCTCCGGCACCGAGGCCACGATGTCGGCGATCCGGCTGGCACGCGGGTTCACGGGCCGGGCCAAGGTGATCAAGTTCGCGGGGTGTTACCACGGTCATGTGGACGCCCTGCTGGCCGCCGCGGGTTCCGGGGTTGCCACTTTCGGGTTGCCCGACACCCCCGGGGTGACGGGCGCGCAGGCCGGGGACACGATCGTGCTCCCCTACAACGACCTGGGGGCCGTACGGGCCGCGTTCGCCGCCCACCCCGGTGAGATCGCCTGCGTGATCACCGAGGCGTCGCCCGGCAACATGGGCGTCGTGCCGCCGGCCGAGGGCTTCAACCAGGGCCTGGCGGACCTCTGCCGTGAGAACGGCGCGCTGTACGTCTCCGACGAGGTCATGACCGGCTTCCGTGTGTCGAGGGCCGGCTGGTACGGCATCGACGGCGTCCGTCCCGACCTGATGACCTTCGGCAAGGTGATGGGCGGCGGCTTCCCCGCCGCGGCCTTCGGCGGCCGTGCCGACGTGATGGCGCACCTCGCCCCCGCGGGCCCGGTCTACCAGGCGGGCACGCTCTCCGGTAACCCGGTGGCCACCGCCGCGGGCCTGGCCCAGCTGCGGTTGCTGGACGACGCGGTGTACGAGGTGGTGGACTCCGTCGCCGCCGAGGTGTCGGGCCTGGTGACCGCCGCGCTCTCCAAGGAGGGTGTGACGCACACCCTGCAGACCGCGGGCAACATGTTCTCGGTGTTCTTCACCGGTGACCGGGTGACGAACTACGACGAGGCCAGGCAGCAGGAGGCGTTCCGCTTCACGGCCTTCTTCCACGCGATGCTCGCCCAGGGCGTGTACCTGCCGCCCTCGGCCTTCGAGTCCTGGTTCGTGTCGTCGGCGCACGACGGCGCCGCCATCGAGCGGATCGCGGCCGCCCTGCCGGCCGCCGCCCGCGCCGCAGCGGAGGCCACCGCATGAGCGAGATCACAGTCGTCCACCTGATGCGGCACGGCGAGGTGGAGAACCCCACCGGCGTGCTCTACGGGCGCCTGCCCGGCTACCACCTGTCCGACCTGGGCCGGAAGATGGCCGACCGGGTCGCCGAGCACCTCGCGGGCCGTGACATCACCCACGTCGTCGCGTCCCCCCTGGAGCGCGCCCAGGAGACCGCGGCGCCGATCGGCGCCGTCCTCGGTCTGGACGTCGCGAGCGACGGGCGGCTGATCGAGGCGGACAACGTCTTTCAGGGCAAGACCTTCGGCGTCGGCGACGGCGCGCTCAAGCGCCCCGCCAACTGGAAGCACCTGGTCAACCCGTTCCGGCCGAGCTGGGGCGAGCCGTACGCGGACCAGGTCGTCCGCATGACGGCCGCGCTGGAGGCGGCCCGGGACGCGGCCCGCGGCCACGAGGCGGTGTGCGTCAGCCACCAGCTGCCGATCTGGATCGTGCGCAGCGCCGTGGAGCAGCGGCGCCTGTGGCACGACCCGCGCAAGCGGCAGTGCACCCTGGCGAGCCTGACGTCCTTCACGTTCGAGGACGACCGGATCGTCTCCGTCGGCTACACCGAGCCCGCCCGCGACCTGGTCCCGGCGCATCTGCTGGCCGGGGCGAAGCCGGTCAAGGGCGGCAGCAAGGGCTTCGGCGCCTGACGACCGCCTCCCGCCGGTTCCGGAGGGCACCGGTCACGCGGACCGGCGCCCTCCGGTACACCCCGTGACGGCCGCCGCCGCGTGGCCCGATACGGTGCCCCGCCCGGTGAATTCGTGCACCCCGCGAAGGAACCTGCCGTACGCGTACGGCATCTAGGGCGGTGAGCAGGGGCGACGCACGGGGATTGGGGCGCGGAATGCGGGAGATCAGCCGACGAGGGGTACTGGGCCTGGCGGCCGGAGCGGCGGCCGCCGGGCTGGCGGGCTGCGCCGGGGAGGGCCCCGGCGGCCGGCGCGTCGGCGAGGGGCCGTCGGCGTCGCCCACCCCGTCCGCCGGCGGCCCGCAGGGGCGGCCCTCCCCGTCCCCGTCGGTGCGGACGATCGGCGACGGCTCGACGGCCGACACCGGGCCGCAGCCCCATCAGCCCGCCGTGGAGCGCCTGGAGCCCGGGCAGACGCCACCGCAGTTCGTGATCTTCTCCTGGGACGGGGCGGGCGAGCTGGACAACGGGCTCTTCGAACGGTTCCGCAAGCTCGCGGGCGAGCACGGGGCGGCGATGACCTTCTTCCTCTCCGGCGTCTACCTGCTCCCCGAGTCGAAGAAGAGGCTCTACAAGCCGCCGCGCAATCCCGTCGGCGCCTCCGACATCGGCTACCTCACCGACGCCCACGTCCGCGCCACCCTCGAGCAGTTGCGGCTGGCCTGGCTGGAGGGCCATGAGATCGGCACGCACTTCAACGGCCACTTCTGCGCGGGAGCGGGCTCGGTGGGCCGCTGGAGCCCGGCCGACTGGCGCAGCGAGATCGAACAGGCCGTCGGCTTCGTGGAGAACTGGCGCACCCACACCGGTTTCACCGACCTGCCCCCGCTGCCCTTCGACTACCGCAAGGAGCTGATCGGCGGCCGTACGCCCTGCCTGCTGGGCCAGCGCTCCCTGCTGCCCACCGCCGCCCGCCTGGGCTGGCGGTACGACGCCAGCGGGCCGGGCGGCCTGCAGGTGTGGCCGGGCAAGAGCCACGGGCTGTGGGACCTGCCGCTGCAGGCGGTGCCCTTCCCCGGCCGCTCCTTCGAGGTGCTGTCGATGGACTACAACATGCTGGCCAACCAGTCGGTGAACTCCACGCGCGGCAACCCCGCCCACTACCCGGCCTGGCGGCGGCAGGCCCGCGACGCCTACCTCGGGGGCTTCCGCCGGGCGTACGAGACCAACCGCGCCCCGCTGTTCATCGGCAACCACTTCGAACAGTGGAACGGCGGGATATACATGGACGCCGTCGAGGACGCGCTGCGGCGGATGGCCGACCACCGGGACGTGCGCCTGGTGTCGTTCCGCCAGTTCGTGGACTGGCTGGACGCGCAGGACCCGGCGGTGCTGGCGAAGCTGCGCACCCTCGGCCCGGGGCAGCGCCCCGCGGGCGGCTGGCGCCGGTTCCTCGCGCAGGAACGTTCCTCCGTGCCCCCCTCCACCACGCCGTCCACCACGCCCTCCTCCTCTTCCTCCCCCTCCTAGACGGTTCCGTCCGTTTCGTCCTGGGGGCGGCGGGCAGGCGAGCCGGTGAACGGGAACGTCCTGGAGGACCGAGCCGAGGAGGTCGGAGGCCATGCGCGCGTCCCTGCAGGGGAGGAAGATCGCGTTCCTGGTGGCGCCGGAGGGCGTCGAGCAGACCGAACTCACCGGCCCCTGGGAGGCCGTCCGCGAGGCGGGCGGGACGCCCCGGCTGGTCTCCACCCGCCACGGCCGCGTGCAGGCCTTCGAGCACCTCGACCGGGCCGGCACCTTCCCCGTCGACGACACGCTCGGGGAGGTGGTCGCCGCGGACTTCGACGCGCTGGTGCTCCCCGGCGGCGTCGCGGGCCCCGACCTCCTGCGACTCGACCCGGACGCCGTCGGCTTCACCAGGGACTTCTTCACCGAGGGCCGCCCCGTCGCGGCGATCTGCCACGCGCCGTGGCTGCTGGTGGAGGCCGGTGTCGTGCACGGACGTACCCTCACGTCCTGGCCCAGCGTGTGCACCGACGTCACCAACGCCGGCGGCACCTGGATCGACCAGGAGGTCGTGGTCGACTGCGACGGCCCCAACGTCCTGGTCACCAGCCGCAGGCCCGGCGACCTCAAGGCCTTCCAGGACGCCCTGGTGGACGAGTTCGCGCACCAGACCCGGAGCCGCGATTAACCGTCGCTTACTTGGGGCATTTGCCGCTTTCGGCAAAGCTGTCGGGGGTGCGCGAGATCGCTCCCGGCCTCATGCGAAACTTTTCACATGAGTCCTACGCGCGCCCTCCGACGCCGTCCGCTCCGCGGTGCCGCGGCACTGGCCGGAGCAGCCGCGTTCGCGCTGGCCGTCACGGCCTGCTCGACCTCCACCGCGTCCTCCGACGGCACCGGCCCCGGAACGAACTACGTCGGCGGCACCGGTGAGATCTCCACGGTCAAGCCGGGCCACCGGGTGGCAGCGCCGGAGCTGAGCGGGAAGTCCGTCGAAGGAGCCCCGCTCAGCCTCGCCGACCACAAGGGCAAGGTCGTCGTCCTCAACATCTGGGGCTCGTGGTGCCCGCCCTGCCGGGCCGAGGCGCCGCACCTGGCCAAGGTGGCCAAGGAGACCGAGTCGCAGGGCGTGCAGTTCATCGGCATCAACACCCGGGACCTGCAGACCGCACAGGCCAAGGCCTTCGAGAAGGAATTCGCCATCCCCTTCCCGAGCTTCTACGACCCGTCCGGGGACCTGGTGCTGCGCTTCCCCAAGGGCAGCGTCAACCCGCAGGCCATTCCCTCCACGCTGATCATCGACCGTCAGGGGAAGATCGCGGTGCGCGCGCTGAAGGAGCTCAGCGCCGACGAACTGCACGAGGTCCTCGACCCGGTGATCGCGGAGAAGTGACGTGAGCGTACTCGCCGCCGGTGCCAACCAGACCGTGGTGAACGGCGCCCTGCTCGCCGCCGTGCCGGTCGCGCTCCTCGGCGGCCTGGTCTCGTTCTTCTCGCCGTGCGTGCTTCCCCTCGTTCCCGGTTACCTGTCGTACGTGACCGGCGTCACCGGCACCGACCTGGCCGAGGCCCGGCGCGGCCGGATGTTCGTGGGCGCGTCGCTGTTCGTCCTCGGCTTCACCGCGGTCTTCGTCTCCGGCGGCGCGCTGTTCGGCAACTTCGGCACGACGCTGCTGGTGCACAAGACGGTCATCACCAGGGTGCTCGGCGCGCTCACCATCGTCCTTGGGCTCGCCTTCATGGGGGTGGTCGGCGGCATCACCCAGCGCGAGCTCCGCTTCCACCGCAAGCCCGCGATGGGCCTGGCGGGGGCGCCGCTGCTCGGCGTGCTCTTCGGCATCGGCTGGACGCCGTGCCTGGGACCGACGCTGAGCGCCGTCAACTTCCTCGCCTTCAACGAGGCCAGTGCCGGCCGCGGGGCGCTGCTCACCGCCGTCTACTGCCTCGGCCTCGGCCTGCCGTTCATACTGGCCGCCGTCGCCTTCCGCCGTGCGCTCGGCGCCTTCGGCTGGGTCAAGCGCCACTATGTGTGGGTGATGCGCCTCGGCGGTGGCATGCTCGTCGCTGTCGGCCTGCTGCTCGTCACCGGCGTGTGGGACCACATCGTCTACCAGATGCAGATCTGGTCGTCCGGCTTCACTCCAGGGATCTGATCCATGAGCTCCAAAGACACCGCGGGGGCACCCCCCGACGCGGCGGCGGACGCCGGTGCCGACCTCGGCGCGGCCGGCGCACAACTGTCGACCGCGCCCGTCGAGGACCTCGGCCAGGTCGTGCCCGGCTCCTTCGGCGGCGTCCGCGGGCCGGGTACGGCCGGCGGACTCGCCTGGACCGGACGCGAGGTGTGGGGCTGGACGCGCTGGATCTGGCGCCAGCTCACCTCGATGCGGGTGGCGCTGATCCTGCTCTTCCTGCTGTCGCTCGCCGCCGTCCCCGGTTCGCTGGTGCCGCAGACCAGCGTCGACGAGATCAAGGCGCAAGCCTTCAAGGACGCGCACACCACGCTGGCGCCGCTGTACGAGAAGCTCGGGCTGTTCAACGTCTACAGCTCGGTGTGGTTCTCGGCGATCTACATCCTGCTGTTCGTCTCGCTCGCCGGCTGCATCGTCCCGCGCAGCTGGCAGTTCGTCGGCCAGCTGCGCGCCAAGCCGCCGGCCGCCCCGCGCCACCTCACCCGGCTCCCGGCGTACGCGACCTGGCGCACCGAGGCCGAGCCGGACGCGGTGCTCGCCGCCGCCCGGCGCGCGCTCCGCGGCCGCCGCTTCCGCACCCAGGTCACCGGTACGGCGGTCGCGTCGGAGAAGGGCTTCCTGCGCGAGGCCGGCAACCTGATGTTCCACATCGCCCTGTTCGGGCTGCTGATCTCCTTCGCGGTGGGCGGGCTGTTCAAGGCCGAGGGCGGCAAACTGATCGTCGAGGGCGACGGCTTCAACAACACGCTCACCCAGTACGACGACTTCAAGCCGGGCACCTTCTACGACGCCGACGACCTGGACACCTTCGGCTTCAAGCTGGACGGCTTCAACGCCTCGTACGCGCGCAGCGGCCCGCAGAAGGGCACGCCGCGCACCTTCCGCGCCAACATCCGCTACTGGACGAGCCCGGGCGGCAAGCAGACGAAGTCCGCGATCGAGGTCAACAAGCCGCTGGAGGTGGGCAGCTCCAAGGTCTACCTGATCGGCCACGGCTACGCGCCCGTCGTCACCGTCAAGGACGGTCAGGGCAACGTCGTCTTCCAGGGCCCGGTGCCGTTCCTGCCGCAGGACGGCAACCAGACCTCGGTCGGCGTGATCAAGGCGATGGACGTCCGCGACCACGCCGACAAGAAGACCCAGTACGGCTTCCAGGGTCTGTTCACCCCGACCTTCGCGCTGAACGCGCAGCAGGGCCCGCACTCGTCCTTCCCGGCCCTGGACTACCCGGCGCTGATCCTCACCGCCTACCACGGCGACCTGGGCGTGGACGCCGGCCTGCCGCAGAACGTGTACCAGCTCGACACCGACAAGATGAAGCAGTTCAAGGACGCCGACGGCCAGATCGTGAGCAAGGCGATGAAGCCGGGGGAGACGCTCGCGCTGCCCGACGGCGACGGCTCGCTCACCTTCGACGGCGTCAAGACCTGGGCCACCTTCCAGGTCTCCCACCAGGTCGGCAACGGCTGGGCGCTGGTGAGCGCCGTCGCCGCCATCCTCGGCCTGGCCGGATCGCTGTTCATCCAGCGCCGCCGGGTCTGGGTGCGGGCGGTGCGCGGCGCGGACGGTGCCACCGTCGTCGAGCTGGCCGGGCTCGGCCGCAGCGAGTCGGCGCGGATCGCCGACGAGCTCGGTGAGCTCGCCGCCGACCTCACGGCCACGGCCCCGCCGCTGCCCGAAGCGGACCCCGAACCCTCAGAAGAACCTCTGCCCGATGACGAAGGAGCGCGCGCGTGACCATCGCTGCCGCGGTCAACGAGAACGTCGCCCACCTCAGCAACTACCTGATCTACTCGGCGATGGCGGTCTACACGCTGGCCTTCCTCGCCTACATCGCGGAGTGGGTCTTCGGCAGCCGCAGCAAGGTCGCCAAGACCTCCGCCGCGCTCGCCCCCGGCGCCGCCGGGTCCGCGCCCGCGGTCACCGTGACCGTGAAGCAGGGCGGCGGCACCGCCACCCTGGCGCGCCCCGAGGTCGTCACCCGGGCCTCCGCCAGTGACCGCGGCTTCGCCGACGGCCCCGGCGCGGCCGGCGACACCGAGCAGGGCGACCTCTACGGCCGCATCGCGGTGTCTCTGACCGTGCTGGCCTGGGCGCTGCACGTGGCCGCCGTGGCGGCGCGCGCCTTCTCGGTGCAGCGCGCCCCCTGGGGCAACATGTACGAGTTCTCCACCACCTTCGGCGCCACGGCGGTCACCGCCTACCTGGTGCTGCTCCTGCTGGGCAAGAAGGTCCGCTGGATCGGGCTCTTCCTGACCACCACGGTCCTGCTCGACCTCGGCCTCGCCGTCTCGGTCCTCTACACCGACAGCGACCAGCTGGTCCCGGCGCTGCACTCCTACTGGCTGTGGATCCACGTCTCCTGCGCCATCATCTCCGGCGCGGTGCTCTACCTGGGCGCGGTGGCGAACGTGCTCTACCTCTTCCGCGACCGCTACGAGACCGGCCTCGCGGCCTCGGGCACCTCCGAGAGCACCTGGGCGAACATCATGTACCGCCTGCCGTCGGCCGCGAGCCTGGACAAGTTCGCGTACCGCGTGAACGCCATGGTCTTCCCGCTGTGGACGTTCACGATCATCGCCGGCGCGATCTGGGCCGAGGCGGCCTGGGGCCGCTACTGGGGCTGGGACCCCAAGGAGACCTGGTCCTTCATCACCTGGGTGGTCTACGCGGCCTACCTGCACGCCCGCGCCACCGCCGGCTGGAAGGGCCGCAAGGCCGCCTACCTGGCGCTGCTCGCCTTCGCCTGCTTCCTGTTCAACTACTACGGCGTGAACATCTTCATCACCGGCAAGCACTCCTACGCCGGCGTCTGAGCCCCGGCGTCCGGCCCCGGCCGGGGTTCAGCCCAGGCCGATGGCGTCCAGCTTCGCCCGCAGGTACGCGTGCGAGTCCACGGGCTCGTACGCGTGCCTGCCGACGGGCGCGGGCAGGGGCGTCACGCGGGTGCCGGGGTCGCACTCGTAGAACCACACCAGCGACATCAGCTCCTCCGCCGGGGCGTCGGCCGGCGGGGGCAGCACGCGGTGCCGCCCGGAACGCCAGCGGTCGCCGGTCCAGCGGGCCATCAGGTCGCCGATGTTGACGGTGAAGGAGTCCGGCTCCCAGGGGGCGTCCTGCCAGCCGTCCTCGTCGGTGTGCACCTGGAGGCCGCCCTTGCCCCGCTGGCGGTCGAGCACGGTGACCGTGCCGAAGTCGGTGTGCGGGCCGATCCTGAACTGGCCCGGCTCGGGCGCTCCGACCACCTCGGTGCCCGGGTACCAGTTGATGTTGAAACCCCAGGTGGGGTGGCGGGTGTGCCGGGTGAAGAGGTCCCCGGGCCCGCCAAGGGCGGCGGCCAGCAGCTCCAGCAGGTGGTCGGAGAGACCGCGCATGTGCCTCACGTACGCGTCCACCAGCGGTCGCAGCCGCGGCGCCTCGGCCGGCCAGAGGTTCGGCAGGAACCACTCGGCGTCCACCGCCGGGTCACCGGTCGGCTCCTCGGCGGCGAACGACCAGGACTCCTTCAGGTCCGGCGGGGTGGCCGTGCCCTCCGCGTAGCCGTTGGCCTCCGCGCCGGGGCCCAGCCAGCCCCGGCCGCCCACCCGCACCGCGTACGGCTCCTTGACGGCGGCCGGCAGCCGGAAGAAGCCGCGGGCGGCCTCCCGGATCGCCGCGCGCAGTCCCGGCTCGACGCCGTGCCCGGTGACCAGCAGGAAGCCGGCCGAGCACAGCGCCTCGTCGACGGTGGCGGCGACGCGCGCGCGGGTGGCGGCGTCGCCGGTGAGCCAGGGCCCGAGGTCGATGGTGGGGATCATGCGCCGATGTCCTCGTTCCACAGCTCGGGGCGCGCCGCGACGAACTCCGTCATCAGGGCCACGCACTCCGGGTCGTCCAGCAGGACGATCTCCACGCCGTGCTCGGCCAGCCAGTCGTGGCCGCCGAGGAAGGTGCGGGCCTCGCCGATGACGACCCGGGAGATCCCGAACTGCCGGACCAGGCCGCTGCAGTACCAGCACGGCGACAGGGTGGTCACCATCGTCGTCCCGCGGTAGGTGCGCTGCCGTCCGGCCGCCCGGAAGGCCGCCGTCTCGCCGTGCATCGACGGATCTCCGTCCTGCACACGGCGGTTGCGGCCGCGGCCCAGCACCGTGCGGCCGTCCGGAGCGTACAGGGCCGCCCCGATGGGGATCCCGCCCTCCGCGAGGCCCGCCCGGGCCTCGGCGACGGCGGTCGCCAGCATCGCCTGCGCGTCGTCCATGACGCCCAGTGTCCCGCAGGATCAGCCGCGGGGCTGGTTGTCCTGGCCGTCGGCGGGGCCGTTCTCGCGCTGCCGCAGCTCCTCCTCGCGGCGGCGCAGGTCGGCCTCCCAGCTCTTCAGCAGCTGCTCGTCCTTCTTGTTCTCCTCGCGCAGCGAGTGCAGGAACTCCGGGTTGTCGTCCGGGGCGACCCACTGCGTGCGGTGGTTGCGGTGCCACTCCGCGGGCGTGCTGCCGCCCGCCGGCCCGGTGCGGTGCTTGCCTGCGACCAGCCAGGCGATCGGCCCGATCAGCACCTCGCCGAAGAGCAGGATGACGATGACCCACACGACCTTGGGGAGGCCGCGGACCTGCTCCTCGGGCGTGTTGAGGCAGTCGATGAAGGCGTAGATCCACAACGCCAGCACCAGCAGGAACGGGATGTACCGGATCATCGCGGGAGTGCCCCCCAGGCAGCGACGGCGGGGCGCGGCAGGGCCCCGGTGACGGGTCCAGGGTAGTGCGTGCCGGATACTGGACCGCATGGCTTACGACGATCTTCGCTCGCTGCTGAGGGCCCTGGAGAGGGAGGGGGACCTCAAGCGCGTCAAGGCAGAGGTCGACCCGTACCTGGAGGTCGGTGAGATCGTCGACCGCGTCAACAAGGCGGGCGGCCCGGCGCTGCTGTTCGAGAACGTCAAGGGCTCCTCGATGCCCCTGGCGATGAACGTGTACGGCACCGACCGCCGGCTGCTGAAGGCGCTCGGCCTGACGTCCTACGCCGACATCGGCGACCGCATCGGCGGGCTGCTCAAGCCGGAGCTGCCGCACGGTTTCGTCGGCGTGCGCGAGGCCTTCGGCAAGCTCGCCGGGATGACGCACGTACCGCCGAAGAAGGTGAAGGACGCCCCCGTCCAGGAGGTCGTCCTCACCGGCGACGACGTCGACCTGGACGCGCTGCCGGCCCTGTTCACCTGGCCCGAGGACGGCGGCTCCTTCTTCAACCTCGGCCTGACGCACACCAAGGACCCCGGGACCGGCGTCCGCAACCTGGGCCTGTACCGGCTGCAGCGGCACGACCGCCGCACCATCGGGATGCACTGGCAGATCCACAAGGACAGCCGCAACCACTACCAGGTGGCCCAGCGGCGCGGCGAACGGCTCCCGGTGGCCATCGCGTTCGGCTGTCCGCCCGCCGTGACGTACGCCTCCACCGCGCCGCTGCCCGGCGACATCGACGAGTACCTCCTCGCCGGCTTCATCGGGGGCAGGCGCATCGAGATGGTCGACTGCAAGACGGTGCCGCTGCAGGTGCCCGCCCAGGCGGAGGTGGTCCTGGAGGGCTGGCTGGAGCCCGGGAAGATGCTGCCCGAGGGGCCGTTCGGCGACCACACGGGCTTCTACACCCCGCAGGAGCCCTTCCCGGCGCTGACCATCGACTGCGTGACGATGCGCCGCCGGCCGCTGCTGCAGTCCATCGTGGTGGGCCGGCCGCCGACCGAGGACGGCCCGCTGGGCCGGGCCACCGAGCGGTTCTTCCTCCCGCTGCTGAAGGTGATCGTGCCGGACATCGTGGACTACCACCTGCCGGAGGCGGGCGGCTTCCACAACTGCGCGATCGTCTCGATCGACAAGAAGTACCCGAAGCACGCCCAGAAGGTCATGCACGCCATCTGGGGCGCGCACATGATGTCGCTGACCAAGCTGATCGTCGTGGTCGACGCCGACTGCGACGTGCACGACCTGCACGAGGTCGCCTGGCGGGCACTGGGCAACACCGACTACGCCCGCGACCTGTCGGTGGTCGAAGGTCCCGTGGACCACCTCGACCACTCCTCCTACCAGCAGTTCTGGGGTGGCAAGGCAGGCATCGACGCGACCCGGAAGCTGCCCGAGGAGGGCTACACCCGCGACGGCGGCTGGCCCGAGATGGTGCTCTCCGACCCGGAGACCGCCGCGAAGGTCGACCGCCGCTGGAAGGAGTACGGCCTGTGAGCGCCGAATCCGCGACCCCGGATCTCTTCGGACCCTCCCCGCGCCCGGACGGCAAGGTCCGGGCGTTCCTGCGGCTGGTGATGATCGAGCACTCGGTCTTCGCCCTGCCCTTCGCCTACATCGCCGCGCTCAGCGCGATGTTCGCGCAGGACCGGTCCGTCCACTGGTGGCAGCTCTTCCTGATCACCGTCGCCATGGTGGGCCTGCGCACGTTCGCGATGGCGTGCAACCGGATCATCGACCGCGAGATCGACGCCCGCAATCCGCGCACCGCGGGACGCGAACTGGTCACCGGAGCCGTGTCCGTGCGCTCGGCGTGGACCGGCGCGCTGATCGCCGTGGTGTTCTTCCTGGGCGCCGCCGCGCTGCTCAACCCGCTGTGCCTGGCGCTGGCGCCGATCGCGGTGGTCCCGATGGTGGTCTACCCGTACGGCAAGCGGTTCACGGACTACCCGCACGCCATCCTCGGCCTCGCCCAGGCCATGGGCCCCATCGGCGCCTGGCTCGCGGTCACCGGCTCCTGGTCGTGGGACGCCGTGATCCTCGGCCTCGCGGTGGGCGTGTGGATCGGCGGCTTCGACCTGATCTTCGCCTGCCAGGACGTCGCCGCCGACCGCGCCCACGGGGTGCGCTCGGTGCCGGCCCGCTTCGGCGTCGACGGCGCGCTGTACGGGGCGCGGGTGAGCCACGTGGTGACGACCGTGCTGCTCGTCTGGTACGGACTGGCGGTCGGCGCCGGGGCCTTCTGGTGGGTCGGCATGCTGATCGTGGGCGGTGCCTTCGTCTACGAGCACAGCATCGTGAAGCCCGGCGACCTCAGCAGGCTCAACCGGGCGTTCTTCACGGTCAACGGCTTCATCGGGATGGCGCTGTTCCTGTGCGCCCTGCTCGACCTCGCGGTGCGCGGCCTGGGCGTCTGACGCCCCCGCGCCGGGCGCGGCCGCGCCCGGTCAGCGGCGCACGAACGGCAGGGCGACGAACTTCGGGTAGCTCCACCACTGGCCGCCGTTGGCCTTGGTGCTGCCGATGATGCAGAAGATCACCCCGGTCAGGAGGTGCAGCGCGGCCAGGGCCATCAGGCCGAAGCCCACGAAGGGCAGCCAGACCGGTCCGCCGTGGTCATACGCGGCCACGGAGGCGATGCCGCCGGCGTAGCCGACGATGCCCAGGAGGCCCGCGATGGCCGCGGTGATGCCGTAGTTGATCCCCTGCGCGGCGTGGTGCCGGATGAAGGGGTCGTGCTTGTTCCGCTCGTTGGAGCGGATGACCAGCGGGGTCACCCAGGCCAGCGCCCAGCCCAGGCAGCACATGCTGCTGCCCGCCACCACGGTGAGCAGCGCGCCCAGGTGGGCCCACATGGCCGGCGTGGTGGGCGGCCGCAGCGGCGGGGGCGGGAACGGCAGCGGCCCCTGGGCGTGGCCGTAGCCGTAGCCGTACGGGGGCTGCGGCGGTGCGGGCGGCGGGTACGGCGGGGGCGGCGACGGCATGGCGTGGGGCCCCTGCGCCGGACCCGGCTGCGGTGGCACGGGCGGCACGGTGTCCCGCGGCGGTACGTCGTCGTGCTTGCTGAAATCGGTCATGGAGAACCGCCCCCCGTCGTTTGGTCCCCGGATCCTACGGCCTCATCTGATCAGCCCGTCGGCGGGGCGGTCCCGGAAGAGGAAGGCGCCCACGACGCCGCCGAGGAGGCCGAACAGGTGGCCCTGCCAGGAGACCCCCTGCGCGGTCGGCAGGACACCCCACAGGATCGAGCCGTACGCCACCGCGACGACCAGCCCGACCGCGATGTCGATGAGGCGCCGGTCGACGAAGCCGCGCACCAGCAGGTACCCGAACAGGCCGAAGACGACGCCGGAGGCGCCGGCGGTGTTGGTGTGCGGCGGCGCCACCAGCCAGACCCCGCCGCCGCTCGCCATGACGATGACGAACACCACGCTCAGCAGGCGGGTCGTGCCGCGCAACGCCGCGAGAAAGCCCAGCACCAGCAGCGGCAGGCTGTTGGCGGCGACGTGGTCGAAGCCGAAGTGGATGAACGCGGCGGGGATGATGTCGCGCAGTTCGCCGATCTGCCGCGGCACGATCCCGAAGGTGTCGAGCGCGTGATGGGTCATCACGTCCACGCACTCGATCAGCCAGAGCAGCCCCACCCAGATGAACATGATCGCCGCGGCCGTCTTCGCCCGCTCTCCCGGAGCGACGTCGCCCCGGACGCGCCGCCGGGCGTCACCGGCGTCACGGCCGGCGATGGGTTCGTACGCCACAGGCCCCCCTCGTGGTGGTCCACCGTCCGCCTGGCCGGCCAGGCTCCCCTCACGGTAGACAACGACGACGGCATCCGTGGCGGTTCCCGCGCCCACTCGTCCGTTCCGCCCGCCCGGCCGGACCGGCCGAGGCCGTGCCACAGGTGGCCGGATAGGCTCGCGGCATGGACGACAGCGAGCGCGGGACACCGTGGGTGGTCGGGGTCTCCGGGGCTTCCGGGACGCCGTACGCCGCGGCGGTGCTGCGGGCGCTGCTCCACGCCGGCGAGGCGGTGGACCTGGTGGTCAGCCGGGCCGCCCGGCTCACCGTCCTGGACGAGACCGGGGCGCCTTTCCGGGACGCCCACTGGCGCGAGGACCTGGCCCGCTGGCTGGCCCGCGGCGCGGACGGCACCCCGGACCGGTTCGAGACCGATCTGAGCCGGGTGCGGTACTGGTCCGCCGGGGACCTCGCGGCCGGGCCGAGCTCGGGTTCGTACCCGGTCAAGGGGATGCTGATCGTGCCGGCGAGCACGGCCTGCGTGGCGGGCGTCGCCCTCGGGCTCTCCAAGGACCTGCTGCAGCGGGTGGCGAGCGTCACCCTGAAGGAGCGCCGGCCCCTGGTGGTCGCGGTACGGGAGACGCCGCTGGGCGGGCAGACGCTGAGGCACCTGGTCGCCCTGGACGAGGCGGGCGCCGTGGTGCTGCCGGCCTCCCCCGCCTTCTACGCCGGGGCCAGGGACATCCAGGACCTGGTCGACTTCGTCGCCGGCCGCGCGCTGGACGCCGTGCGGGTGCCGCACAAGCTGTACCGCCGCTGGGAGGGCGAGCTGGGGGCCGCCGGGGCCGGGGTCGACGGGGCTGCCGCGGATTGATGCGCAGGGCACATCCCCGTTCATGCCTTAGATTCTTGTCCTGACAGCGCAGTCGCGGCACGAATGAAGGGGTCCAGTCTGATGGACGCGGTGGACAGGCAGCTCATCCAGGCCCTCCGTGAGAACGGCCGGGCCTCGTACGCCGAGCTGGGCCGGCTGGTGGGCCTGTCCGGACCGAGCGTCACCGACCGGATCAACCGGCTGGAGCAGGCCGGTGTCATCACCGGCTACCGCGCCACGATCCGCCCCGCGGCACTGGGCCTCGGGGTCACCGCGCTGGTGGGCCTGCAGCTCAGTGACGCCGCCGACCACGAGGACGTGGCGACCCGGCTGCGCGACCTGGACGAGATCGAGGACTGCTGGTTCATCGCCGGCGACGACTCGTACATGCTCAAGGTGCGCGTCCCCGACGTGGACGGCCTGGAGCACACCATCCGCCGGCTGTCCGGCACCAAGGGCGTCGCCCGGACGCGCACCACCATCGTGCTCTCCACGAAGTGGGAGAACCGGGTCGGGGAACTCCCCGAGAGCATCTAGGCGTAAGGTCGGACGGTCGACTACGGATGGTGAAGGCGAGGCGGGCGATGGACGCGGGGCTCAAGCGCGAGCTGGAGGAGAAGGTCTACGCGGGTGAGCGGCTGACCCGCGAGGACGGCATCGCCCTCTACGAGTCCGACGATCTGGCCTGGCTGGGCGGCCTCGCCCACCACGTGCGGACGCGGAAGAACGGTGACGTCGTCCACTTCAACGTCAACCGTCACCTCAACATGACCAACGTCTGCACCGCCTCCTGCGCGTACTGCTCCTTCCAGCGCAAGCCGGGGGAGAAGGACGCCTACACGATGCGCATCGAGGAGGCCGTCCGGCTGGCGAAGGAGATGGAGGGCGAGAACCTCACCGAGCTCCACATCGTCAACGGCCTCCACCCGACGCTGCCGTGGCGCTACTACCCGCGCTCGCTGAAGGCGCTCAAGGAGGCGCTGCCGGACGTCTCCCTGAAGGCCTTCACCGCCACCGAGATCCACCACTTCGAGACGATCTCCGGGATGAGCGCGAGCGAGATCCTGGACGAGCTCATCGAGGCGGGCCTGGAGTCGCTGACCGGCGGCGGCGCCGAGATCTTCGACTGGGAGGTGCGGCAGCACATCGTCGACCACCGCACCCACTGGGAGGACTGGTCGCGCATCCACCGGCTGGCGCACGAGAAGGGCCTCAAGACCCCGTGCACCATGCTGTACGGGCACATCGAGGAGCCCCGGCACCGGGTGGACCACGTTCTGCGGCTGCGCGAGCTGCAGGACGAGACCGGCGGCTTCCAGGTCTTCATCCCGCTGCGCTACCAGCACGACTTCGTGGACCTGAAGGACGGCAAGGTCCGCAACACCCTCCAGGCGCGCACCACGATGGCCAGCGGCGCCGAGGCGCTGAAGACCTTCGCGGTCTCCCGGCTGCTCTTCGACAACGTGCCGCACGTGAAGGTGTTCTGGGTCATGCACGGCGTGCAGACCGCCCAGCTCGCGCTGCAGCACGGCGCGGACGACATGGACGGCTCGGTCGTCGAGTACAAGATCACGCACGACGCCGACAACTACGGGACGCCCAACAAGCTCACCCGCGACGACCTGCTGGAGCTCATCCAGGACGCCGGCTTCCGTCCGGTGGAGCGCAACACCCGCTACGAGATCATCCGTGAGTACCCGGGTCCCGACGCGGCGCGCCGCGAGTCGCCGCAGCCGATGCGCCTGTGAGCCTGGGCGTGCGCCGTCGCGCGCCGGCGCCCGCCCCCCCCCCCATTCCCCGGCCCCCGGAACGCACGCGGGGGCTTCGAGGGCTCCGCTTCACCCCGATGTCGTCCGGCGGCCGGACGCCCGTCGATCGGTGTCAGCCTCGATGCCTAGGGTGTGCGCCATGGCACTGCGCTTCACCCTCGACCCCGAGCTCACCCCCGAACTGCGGGAACAGCTCGTCTCCCTGTGGACCGACGTCTCCAACGCGGGCGGCGCCGTCGGCTTCGTCGCACCCGTGTCCCGGGCCGACGTGGCCCTCGAGGCGGAACGGCACTACGCGGCACTGTCCGGGGGCAGGGCGCGCATGGTCGCCGGTTTCGACGGCGACCGGCTGGCCGCCTCGACCTTCCTCACCTTCAACACCCACCGCCTGATGAGGCACTGGGCCTGGCTGTACACCGTGATGGTCGACCCGTCCCTGCAGGGCCGCGGGAACGGCGCGGAGTTGCTGCAGGCGGCGGAGCGGTCCGCCCGCGACCTCGGACTGGAGGGGCTGAAGCTCACCTGCCGCGGCGGCATGGGTCTGGAGCGCTTCTACGCCTCGGCCGGCTACAAGGAGGTCGGGCGTGTCCCCGCGGCGATACGTGTCGCCGCAGGTGACGACCGTGACGACATCACCATGTGGCTCCCGCTGACCTGACCCTTCCGGGCCCGTGCTTCACTGATACGGGTACGTCCGGTACCTCCCGCAGGCCGGAACGAGGGAAACGAAGGAAGTGGCTACGACCGTGAGCTGGAAGCCGAGCCCCATGCTGCGCTACTCCCTGATGCGTCTCGGCCTGTTCGCGGCCTGCTTCCTGGCCATCTGGGGCCTGGTCTACGTCCACGTGCTGCCCGCCGGGCTCGGCGACTCCAACCTGCTGTGGGTGATGCTGCTCGCGCTGGTGATCAGCGCGCCGCTCAGCTTCGTCGTGCTGCGCGGGGTGCGCGAGGAGGCCTCCGTGCAGGTCGCCGCGCGCGTGGAGCGCACGAAGGCCAACCTCGCCGCCAGCGCCTCCCAGGAGGACGAGGCGGACGACGCCTCACGCGCGGCGGCGCAGCGCGGCTGACACACCCGGGGCCGGGACGCACACCGCCGGCCACCCCGACGGCTGGGCCGTCCCCTACCGTCAGGCGCGCACCACCGGCGAGCCCTTCGCGGCCGAGGTGGACGCCCCGCGCGAAGCCGCCGCCCCGCTCACCCGCGCCCGGACCCTAGGGTCCGACGGTCCCGGTGAGATGGATCCGGTCCCCGGAGCGGACGGCGAAGGTCCTTCCCTTGCCCGGACGGGAGGGGTCCGGGGCCGAAGCCGCGTAGGTGACGGTGGCGGGCAGCAGGACGGGGGCCTTGAACTCGGCCCGCAGGGTGACCGTTTCGGCGTCCTCGGGCACGGCCTCGGCGGCGCAGCGCGCGACCGTCCACATCCCGTGGGCGATGGCGCGGGGGAAGCCGAGCGGCCGCGCGGTCAGCGGATGGACGTGGATCGGGTTCCAGTCGCCCGACACGGCGGCGTGCCGGCGCCCGATGCCGGCAGGGAGGTGCCACTGCGCCACGGCCGGCAGTTCCGCCCCCTCGGCGGCCGCGGTGCCGCCGCCGCCCGGGGCCCCGCCTCCCGTACCGCCCGCGCGGGTCCGTGCGAGGTAGCCGCTGCGGTCGCGCCAGACGACCTCCCCGCCGACGGACGCCTCGGTGACGAGCACGACCTCCACGCCCCGCCGGTGGGCGCGCAACTCCTCGGCGTGCACGGTGATGTCGGGGCGGTCGCCGGGCAGCAGCGGGCGCCGCTGGACGATCTCGATCCACGTGTGCACGAGGCCGAGCAACGGCAGCGGGAAGCTCCGCCGGGCCATCAGCCGGGCGGCGAGCGGGAAGCCGAGGACGTGCGGGTAGGTCAGCGGGAGCCGTTCCGCAGGGGGGAAGCCGCACACCTCGGCGTACGCGGCGAGCCGCCGGGGGTCCACCCGGACGCCCGGCGCGGTCACGTGACCGGCGGGCAGCGGCGCGTCGGCGGCCGGGTGCTTGCCGAGGCCGGTCAGTACGCCTCGGGCGAGGGTGAGGAGCAGGGGCATCGTGGGTTCCCGCGCGGGTCGGTGGGCGGTCGGGGGCGGACGGACGGCGGGTCAGGCGCCCGGCGGACGACCGGTGCCCGGGCCCGCGACCGGTGATCGGCCGTCTGCCTTCCCCTGACGCGGAGGTGGATCTACCTGCACGTAAGGTTACCGGAAGTAACAGCCGTGACGGCCCCGACTGGGGCACCGGAAGCGGATGCGCCGCAGGGCCGGAGCCCGTCCGGGCGCCCTGGTCTCCGACGTCGAACTGCCGGCCGGCCTCCAGCCGGCCGTGGACGATACGCATTCCACCGTTCACCGCGCCGGGTTCCTGCGCCGTTACGCCGTGCTCCGCGCCGAATTCACGGAGCGGTCGGACGGTCCCACCGCGTCCATGGAACCGCGCCGTGCGGTCGTCGTCGCCGAATTCGCACAGGGGATCGAGGTGCTTTACGCCGCGTCCCGACCGGGACCCCGCAAAGGCAGGAGCCCCGCACGACGGTGCGGGGCTCCTTGGGTACTGCTCGTTGGGTACTACGTGTCAGTCCGCGATCAGGCGGGGGAGACGTTCTCGGCCTGCGGGCCCTTCGGACCCTGCGTGACGTCGAAGGTCACCGCCTGGTTCTCCTCCAGCGAACGGAAGCCGGAGGCGTTGATCGCCGAGTAGTGGACGAAGACATCGGGGCCGCCGCCGTCCTGGGCGATGAAGCCGAAGCCCTTCTCGGCGTTGAACCACTTGACGGTTCCGGTAGCCATAAGCCCTCCTTGGGCCAAAGGGTTGCCCTGCTCCAGAACCTGCCCTGCGCACTGCAAGAAGTCTGAAAACTACAAAAGCCCGCGGTCACATGCTCCGCAGGCTCTGTACTGCAAGGGAAACCAAACTGCAACTTGCGACGACAGTAGCACGGAGCATCTGCGGCGGGGAAGAGCGACAAGATCGGTTTTCAGCCGTGCCGCGGGACGCGCGAACGCGGCGTGGACGCGCTGCCGGAATCCGATGGCCCGGCGCGGGAGGACGGTACCCGCCGCAAGATCCCGGGGGCGGGGGTCTAGCCTCCTGATGTGGACAAATCTGCGCCTCATCCCTCCGCCGGTGGTGTGCGCCGGGCCCGGCCCCGCGTCGGGCACATCCAGTTCCTGAACTGCGTGCCCCTTTACTGGGGGCTCGCCCGAACGGGTGCCCTGCTCGACCTGGAGCTGACCAAGGACACGCCCGAGAAGCTCAGCGCCCAGCTCGTCTCCGGGGACCTGGACGTCGGCCCGATCACCCTCATGGAGTACCTCCGGAACGCCGACGAGCTGATCGCGCTCCCGGACATCGCCGTCGGCTGCGACGGGCCGGTGATGTCCTGCGTGATCGTGAGCCAGGTGCCGCTGGGCGCGCTGGACGGCTCCCGGGTCGCCCTCGGCTCCACCAGCCGCACCTCGGTCCGCCTGGCCCAGCTGCTGCTCGCCGAGCAGTACGGGGTCGAACCCGAGTACTACACGTGCCCGCCCGACCTCTCGCTGATGATGCAGGAGGCCGAGGCGGCCGTCCTGATCGGGGACGCGGCGCTGCGCGCCTCGCTGCACGACGCGCCGCGGCTCGGCCTGGAGGTCCACGACCTCGGGCTGATGTGGAAGGAGTGGACCGGGCTGCCCTTCGTCTTCGCCGTCTGGGCCGCCCGCCGCGACTACCTGGAGGCGCTCCCCGCCGTGGTGCACGAGGTGCACCAGGCCTTCCTGGCCTCCCGCGACCTGAGCATGGAGGAGGTGGAGAAGGTCGCCGAACAGGCCGCCCGCTGGGAGGCCTTCGACGCCGGCACCCTCCAGCGCTACTTCACCACCCTGGACTTCTCGCTCGGCCCCGAGCAGCTCACCGGCATCGCCGAGTTCGCCCGCCGGGTGGGCTTCCCGGCGCAGGCGCGCGTCGAACTGCTGGGCGCCGGGGGCTGATCCGCGCGGCCGGCGGCAGCCCGCCGCCGGCCCGGGCCCGGGGCCCGCGGGCGCACTACGATCGGCGACGGCCCCGGCTGGGGTGACCACGACTGCCACGGGTACAACTCCACTGACCTTCCGCACCGGCGAGAGGCGCGCAGATGCAGCCCCTGCAAGCGAACGACCCCCCGGCGATCGGCCCGTACCGCCTCCTCGGCCGGCTGGGGGCCGGCGGGATGGGCCGGGTCTACCTGGGGCGCAGCCCCGGCGGCCGGACGGTGGCCGTGAAGGTGGTGCGCTCGGAGCTCGCGGACGACCTGGAGTTCCGCACCCGGTTCCAGCGCGAGGTCGACGCGGCGCGCCGGGTCGGCGGTGCGTGGAGCGCGCCGGTGCTCGACGCCGACACCGACTCGCCGGTGCCGTGGGTGGCCACCCGCTACGTCGCCGGTCCCGCCCTGTCCGAGGCGGTCGCCACCTTCGGGCCGCTGGCGCCGCAGGGCGTACGGGCGCTGGGCGCCGGACTCGCCGAGGCGCTGGAGGCCGTGCACGAACGGGGGCTGGTGCACCGCGACATCAAACCGTCCAACGTGCTGCTCTCGCTCGACGGTCCCGTGCTGATCGACTTCGGCATCGCCCGCGCCATGGACGCCACGGCCGCGCTGACCAGCAAGGGGGTCGTCGTCGGCTCGCCCGGCTACATGGCCCCCGAGCAGGTCACCGGCAGACCCACCGGCCCCGCAGCCGACATCTTCGCCCTCGGCGCGGTGCTGGCCTTCGCCGCGACCGGCCGCGGTCCCTTCACCGGGGACAGCGCGGCCGTCCTGCTCTACAAGGTCGCCCACGAGGAGCCCGAACTCGACGGCGTGCCCGATGAGTTGCGCCGGATCGCGGAGTCCTGCCTCGCCAAGGACCCCTCGGTGCGCCCGACGCCCCGCCGGCTCGCCGAACTGCTGACGGCCGGCGGCGACGCCGCCTCACTGGTGCGGGCCGGCTGGCTGCCGTCCCCGCTGACGGAGCGCCTGGGGAGGCAGGCCGTCGAGCTGCTCGACCTCGAACCGACCCCGCCCCCGGGTACGAACGGCCCGGTCGGCGGCGCCCCCGCCGCGACCGCCGGGGGGCCGGTCGGCGGTTACGGCTCGTACGGTTCGCACCCCTCGTACGGGTCGTTCGGGCCGCCGCCCTCGCTGACCGAGCCCCAGGACGCGCCGCCGTTCGCCGCCACGCCCCCGCCCGCCCCCGTCCCGGGCCGGCGGCGCGGCCGCGCCGCCGCGCTGGCCGCGACGGCGATCCTGCTGGCCGCGGCCGCCGTGACCCTGGCACTCGTGCTGCCGGGGCTCGGCGACGACGCCGGCCAGGCCAAGGGCGGTGAGCGCACCCCCTCGCGGAGCGCGGGCTCCGGGTCCCCGACGGCGTCCCCGGCCACGTCCTCGGCCACGTTCCCGTCCTCGCCGCCGGCCTCGGAACCGCGGCTGGACGCACTCCCCAAGGCCTTCGTCGGCACGTGGAAGGGCGACACCGTCACCGCCCACGGCGTGCCGGGGACGATGGAGATCACCCTCCGCGAGGGCAAGGTCGGCGCGGTCGTCGGGCGCGACAAGAGCGTGCTGGACCTGCTCGGCCAGTCCTACGACTGCAGCGGCGACTGGAAGCTCGCCGAGGCCACGCGCAAGAGCGTCGTGCTCGACACCAGCGGCGGCACCAACCCGCATCCCGGGGTCTGCTCGGACGGCTCGGCGGACGAGCGCTTCACGCTCAACGCGGACGGCTCGCTGCACTACCGCTCGGGCGACTCCCTGGCCGGTCAGCCGGAAGGGGACCTCAGGAAGCAGGGCGGCTGATCCCCTGGCGTAGGCTGGGCGAGTCCGTCACGACCCTCGGAAGGGATGCCCCGGTGAGCGAGAACGCCGACCTGCAGTCCGTCCTCGACCGTGCGGCCGACGGCGGCCGCATCACGCCCGAGGAGGCGCTCGACCTCTACCGCTCCGCGCCCCTGCACGCCCTCGGCGCCGCCGCCGACGCCGTACGCCGCCGCCGCTACGCCGGCACCGAGCACATCGCGACGTACATCATCGAGCGCAACATCAACTACACCAACGTCTGCGTGACGGCGTGCAAGTTCTGCGCCTTCTACGCCGCGCCCAAGGACACCGCCAAGGGCTGGACGCGCGACCTCGACGACATCCTGCGCCGCTGCGCGGAGACCGTCGAACTCGGCGGCACCCAGATCATGTTCCAGGGCGGCCACCACCCCGACTACGGCGTCGAGTACTACGAGAAGCACTTCAGCGCCATCAAGCAGGCCTTCCCGCAGCTGGTCATCCACTCCCTCGGCGCCTCCGAGGTCGAGCACATGGCCCGCATCTCCAAGGTGCCGGTGGAGGAGGCCATCACCCGCATCCACGCCGCGGGCCTGGACTCCTTCGCGGGCGCCGGCGCCGAACTGCTGCCGGCCCGGCCGCGCAAGGCGATCGCCCCGCTGAAGGAGAGCGGCGAGCGCTGGCTGGAGATCATGGAGGCCGCGCACAACCTCGGCGTCGAGTCGACCTCCACGATGCTCATGGGCACCGGCGAGACCAACGCCGAGCGCATCGAGCACCTGCGCATGATCCGTGACGTCCAGGACCGTACGGGCGGCTTCCGCGCCTTCATCCCGTACACCTACCAGCCGGAGAACAACCACTTGAAGGGCCGGACCCAGGCCACGCTCTTCGAGTACCTGCGGATGATCGCCATCGCGCGGATCTTCCTGGACAACGTCGCCCACATCCAGGGTTCCTGGCTCACCACCGGCAAGGAGGTCGGCCAGCTGTCGCTGCACTACGGAGCCGACGACCTCGGCTCCGTGATGCTGGAGGAGAACGTGGTCTCCTCGGCCGGCGCCAAGCACCGCTCCAACCGCATGGAGCTGATCCACCTGATCCGCGCCGCCGGCCGGGTCCCCGCCCAGCGCGCCACCACCTACGAGCACCTCGTCGTCCACGACGACCCCGCGAACGACCCGGTCGACGACCACGTCGTCTCCCACCTGTCGTCGACCGCCATCGAGGGCGGCACGGCGCACCCGGAGCTGAAGCTGCTCAGCACCTCCTGACGCCGCCGATGCTGACGATCCATTCCGGGACCGACGGCACGGCCCTGCTGGTGGACGGCGGCCTCGTCGCCGCCGTCGGCCCGCTCGACGCGCTACGGGCGGCCCACCCGGGCGCCCGTGTCCGGAGCTGGCCGGGAGCGCTGCGTCCGGGCCTGACCCACGAGGGCGGGCTCCCGCAGGCGCCCACCCCGCGCGAACGCGTGCACGCACTGCTGCTGCGCGGGGTCACCGCCGTCGCCACCGCCCCGGCCGACCCCGCGCTGCGCTCCGCCCTGGACCGCAGCGGGCTGCTGCCGGCCCGCCAGGCCCCGCCCCTGGAACCGGGCGTCCGGGCGGACTTCGCCGTCTTCGACGGGCGGGGCGCCTGCCTCGCCACCGTCGTCGGCGGCCGGCTCCTGCACCGCAGGGCCTGACCGGCCCGCCTGCCCGCCCGGCCTCCCGTGGCGGTAGCCAGGGCCCCTGCGCGGGACCCGGGGCCGCCGGGTGAACAATGGGGGGCGTGACCCGAGCCTCCCTGGACAAGCAGCCGCACGAAGTCGCCGCGATGTTCGACGACGTCGCGGCCAACTACGACCTGACCAACGACGTGCTGTCGCTCGGCCAGGACCGCCGCTGGCGCAAGGTCGTCGCACAGGCCCTCGCCGTCCGTCCCGGCGAGCGCGTGCTGGACCTGGGCGCCGGCACGGGCACCTCCTCCCTGCCCTTCGCCGAGGCGGGCGCCCACGTGGTGCCCTGCGACTTCTCCCTGGGCATGCTGCGGGAGGGCAAGCGCCGCCACCCCTTCCTCCCGCTCACCGCGGGCGACGCGACCAGGCTGCCGTTCGCCGACGGGGTCTTCGACGCCGTCACCATCTCCTTCGCGCTGCGCAACGTCCACGACACCGACGCCGCGCTGCGCGAGATGCTGCGGGTCACCCGCCCCGGCGGCCGTGTCGTCATCTGCGAGTTCAGCCACCCCACCTGGGCGCCGTTCCGCACGGTCTACACCGAGTACCTGATGCGGGCGCTGCCGCCGGTCGCCCGTGCGGTCAGCAGCAACCCCGACGCGTACGTCTACCTCGCCGAGTCCATCAGGGCCTGGCCCGACCAGCCCGGCCTCGCCGCGCGACTGCAGAAGGCCGGCTGGTCGAAGGTCGCGTGGCGCAACCTGTCGGGCGGCATCGTGGCACTGCACCGCGCGGTGCGTTGAGAGGCCGCGCGGCCCCCAAGCCGGGGGCGCCCGGCCCGCGCGCGAAAGCGGCCACATAGACTGCACCGGTCCGGTCCGGCCGCCGCCGGCTGGTCGCAGACAGGCCGCATCAGCCCAGAGCAGCGAGGAGCACCGTGACCGAGACCGCCGCTTCGGAACGCAGCGCCGATGTGATCGTCGTGGGTGCCGGGCCCGCCGGTTCGACGACGGCCTACTACCTGGCGAAGGCGGGACTCGACGTCCTGCTGCTGGAGAAGACCGCCTTCCCGCGCGAGAAGGTGTGCGGCGACGGCCTGACGCCCCGGGCGACCAAGCAACTGGTCGCGATGGGCATCGACATCTCCGAGGAGGCCGGCTGGCTGCGCAACAAGGGCCTGCGCATCATCGGCGGCGGGGTCCGGCTGCAGCTGGACTGGCCCGACCTGGCCTCGTTCCCCGACTACGGGCTCGTGCGCAAGCGCGAGGACTTCGACGAACTCCTCGCCGGCCAGGCGCAGAAGGCCGGCGCCCGGCTGTACGAGCGCTGCAACGTGGGCGCCCCGATCCGGGACGAGCGCACCGGCCGCATCACGGGCGTCGAGGCCAAGCTGGGCGAGGAGAAGACCCCGGTCACCTTCCACGCGCCGCTGGTGGTCGCCGCGGACGGCAACTCCACCCGGCTCTCCCTCCAGATGGGCCTGCACCGCCGTGAGGACCGCCCGATGGGCGTGGCCGTCCGCACGTACTTCACCTCGCCGCGGCACGACGACGACTACCTGGAGTCCTGGCTGGAGCTGTGGGACCGGCGCGTCCCGGGCGACCCGCGGCTGCTGCCCGGCTACGGTTGGATCTTCGGCATGGGCGACGGCACCTCCAACGTGGGCCTGGGCGTCCTCAACACCTCCGCCTCCTTCAAGGAGCTGGACTGGCGCGAGGTGCTGAAGGCCTGGTGCGCCTCGATGCCCGAGGAGTGGGGCTACACCGAGGAGAACATGACCGGGCCGATCCGCGGCGCGGCGCTCCCGATGGCCTTCAACCGCCAGCCGCACTACACCAAGGGCCTGCTGCTGGTCGGCGACGCGGGCGGCCTGGTCAACCCGTTCAACGGCGAGGGCATCGCCTACGCGATGGAGTCCGGCCAGATCGCCGCCGACGTCATCGTCCAGGCGCACGCGCGCGGCACCGCGGCCCAGCGGGAGCTGGCGCTCCAGTCGTACCCGCGGATCCTCAAGGACACCTACGGCGGCTACTACACGCTCGGCCGGGCCTTCGTGAAGCTGATCGGCAACCCGAAGGTCATGAAGCTGGCGACCCAGCGCGGCCTGACGCACCCGATGCTGATGCGCTTCACGCTGAAGCTGCTGGCGAACCTCACCGACCCGTCGGGCGGCGACGCGATGGACCGTGTGATCAACGGGCTGTCGAAGGTGGCGCCGCGCTCCTGACGCCCCGGCATCCGCTCGCCGCGCCGGCCCGTGCTGCACGGGCCGGCGCGGCTTTTTGCTGCCGTCACACCGTGAGAGGGGATAGGTAAACATCCCTATCGTTCCCTTCACAGGGTAGGATGCGTACTTATGGAGAGGGAGTGGCTGTCCGTCGAGCAGGTCGCGGACCGGCTCGGCCTGCACGTGCGCACGGTCCGCGGCTACATCCGCGACGGCCGGCTGAAGGCCGTGCGCATCGGCAAGCAGTACCGCGTCGCCCGGGCCGACCTGGACGCCCTCACCGGTGCACCGGCCGCCGCCGCCCGGCACCGGGTGGAGGTCTCGGCCATCGTCGAGGTCGACGGCATCGGGGCGGCCGCAGCGGACCGTCTGAGCACCCTGCTCGTGGCCGGCGCCCAGATGGCGCGGGAACCCCACGAGTTGGCCCGGGTCCGGACGGCGTACGACGACGAGCGCTCGCGGCTGAAGGTCGTGGTGCTCGGCGGCGCCGCGGCGACGGCGGACGTCCTGCGCACCGTCGACGGCGTCCTGGGAGGGGAGAACGCCATGTTCCCGGAGGAGCACACCGAGGACCCGGAGGCGGGCCGTGGCTGACGTGGTGACCGAGCGAGGGGGCGTGCCCGTCCTCGTCTGCGGCGAGGAGGGCGCGAGGATCTCCGGCGTCCAGGACGCGCTCGACGTGATCGGATCCGCCTTCTCCCGGGCGGAGGTGGTGGCCGTGCCCGTCGGCCGGTTCGACGAGCGGTTCTTCGCCCTGCGCACCGGGCTGGCGGGGGAGATCCTGCAGAAGTTCGTCAACTACCGCATCCGGCTCGCCGTCGTGGGTGACGTCTCCGCGTACACCGCGGCCAGTACGGCCTTTCGCGACCTGGTCCGCGAGTGCAACCGCGGTGACCGCACCTGGTTCGTCGACGACCTCGAAGCGCTCGACGCCCGCCTCGGCTGACCGGGCACCGGGCCCGCCCATGGGGGCGAACTCCCCGCGTCAGGACGCCCGTCGTCCCGGCCGGCGCCGCGGCCCGCCGGGCGGGACTGGCGAACTCCGCTGTCGCCGGGCCCGGTTGACGCCGGCCGGCGGGAAGGGGCGTGGGCCGGGCAGGTCGCCGATCCTTTGACATCGATGTCGTTGACATCGATGTCAGATGGGTCTGCCCCGGAGTCAGCTCGCGCCCGAAATGCGGGATTTGAGGCGTTGTGCTCATACTTTTGATCACTGCTCGGGGATCCGTGATCAAGAGAAGGGTGCAGTCATGAGCACGCGCATACACCAGGTCCTGGCCGCCGCGGCCGCATCGGTCCTGCTCGCCGGAGGGGGCGTGCTCGCCGCCGGCCCGGCCTCGGCGGCCCCCACGGACCACCGCCCGGGCGACCGCCAGGGCGACGACCGGCGGGGCGACGACCGGCGGGGCGACGACCGGCGGGGCGACGGCCGGCGCGACGACGACCGGCGGGGCGACCGGCAGGGGCAGTGCTCGATCGGGCAGGGTTCCTGGAAGCTGGAGTACCGTCCCGGACGCCTGGTGCGGGTGTCCAGCCACGGCCGCGTCAAGTGGGTCCGCACGCCGGGCCAATGGGCCAGGGTCTGGCACAGCGGGGGCCGTGACTGCCACCGTCGATGAACCCGGCGTCCGGAGCCCGGTCCGCCGCCACGGCGGAGCCGGGCTCCGGCCCGTGAGCCCCGTCCGGGGCTCCCCGGTCGTCCGGCCCCGTGTGCGGTACGTCTCCTTGCGGCGGGGCCGGACTTTCGTTTGCGGCCGCCTGCCGCCGGGCGCGCTGCGGCGGCTCCCCCTCGCGGCGGCGGGGGAGGAGGGCGCCGGGTGGCCCGGCGCACAGGTGCGTGGGTCCTGTCCGGGGCGCGGAGGACCGCACGGGGGCGGAACGGAGGAGGCCGCCGGCCCGGTGCGGGCCGGCGGCCTCCGTGGGGACGGGGCGCGTGATCAGAGCACGCGTACGGCGGACGTCGGCATGTAGTTGGACATCTGCTGGATGACGACGCCCTTGCTCGGGTTCGCCGCGTCCAGGTACTGCCCGCCGCCGATGTAGACGGCCACGTGGTAGGCGGAGCCGACTCCGCCCCAGAAGACGAGGTCGCCCGGCTGGACCGCGCTCACGGAGATCTGGGTGCCGAAGGTCGACTGCGCCTGCGAGGTGCGCGGGAGATCGACGCCGATGGTGCGGAAGGCGGCCTGGGTGAGACCGGAGCAGTCGTACGCGCTGGGGCCCGTGGCGCCGTAGACGTACGGCTTGCCGACCTGGGCCTTCAGGAAGCCTATGACGGAGGCGACGCTGCCCGTCGCGCTGGAGGAGGAGGCCAGCGCGGTGCGTCCCGCGGAGCGCGACGCGGTCGCGGTCTCGCGCGCCTTGGCGGCCTTGGCCGCGGCGCGGTCGCGCGCGTCGGCGGCGGCCTTCTTCTTCTGGGCGGCCTTCATGGCCTCGGTGCGGGCCTCCGCACGGGCGGCGTCCAGCTGCTGCTCGACGACGGTCTCGTCGATGGCGTCAGCGGCCTCCGCGGCGGTGGCGGTGGTGGAGAGGGCGGGGATGACGGGGATGCTCCCCGTGGTCGCCGGGTCGGCGGCCGAGGGCTCGGCGTTCGCCGAAGACGACATTCCGGTCAGGGCGAGCGTTCCGATGACGCCGCCGGCGACTCCTGCGCGGCGCACCCAGTTGGGGCTCTGCGCGGCGCGTCGCCGGCGGCGTATATGCGAGGTCTGAAGGGACATGAAGACTTGGGTATCAGGCCCGGTCGGTTCCGTTCAACAAAAGTGTGATGCGCCACAGTTGGCTGTCGAGCAGTGGTATTGTCCCTTTTTCGATCTTCCTTATTCAGGATGTTCTGGACATTCAAGTCCATATCCTCGTGCGCGCGTTCACGTGCCTCCGGCCGCCGTCAGCGGGGTGTTTCGCGGCTCACCCGCAGGAGTGGCAGGGCGCTATCACGTCCCCCGGTCCAGCTCCAATTTGCCTTCGATCGTCGGCGCCTGATAGTGCGGCACCCCTGTTTACCAGCGGAAACGCAGGAAAATGTGACTTCTGGTGATCGTTTGGGATTACTGAGTGAGAAGATCACCGCTCATCCCCGTTCATGATCGTTCGACTGGTGTCGGAGATCACAAAGGTCAGAGTGAACCCCGTGTCGCAGATCACAGACCAGGAGGCATAGGATGCGGGCAGTCTGGGCTTGTGAACTGCCTCACATGGAGACGATCTAGGTGGCGCGGGGCGCACGTCCGGGCACGGTCCGTCATCAGTCATCGTCGACTGGAAGGAGCGGGGACGTGAATGCCTACGCGCCCATCCTCGTGCTGGGCGGCCTCGGGGCCGGCTTCGCGATCTTCTCCGTGGTCATGGCCTCCATCATCGGCCCGAAACGGTACAACCGGGCCAAGTTGGAGGCGTATGAGTGCGGCATCGAGCCGACTCCGCAGCCAGCCGGGGGCGGCCGGTTCCCGATCAAGTACTACCTGACGGCGATGCTCTTCATCGTCTTCGACATCGAGATCGTCTTCCTTTACCCCTGGGCCGTCACGTTCGACGCCCTCGGGGTCTTCGGGCTCGTCGAGATGCTCCTCTTCGTGCTCACCGTCTTCGTCGCCTACGCCTACGTCTGGCGTCGCGGCGGCCTGGAATGGGACTAGGGGCGGAGAATAGCCATGGGTATTGAAGAGAAGTTGCCGAGCGGCTTCCTGCTCACCTCCGTCGAGGCGGCGGCCGGCTGGGTCCGGAAGGCCTCGGTCTTCCCGGCCACGTTCGGCCTCGCGTGCTGCGCCATCGAGATGATGACGACCGGGGCCGGGCGGTACGACCTGGCCCGTTTCGGCATGGAGGTCTTCCGCGGGTCCCCGCGCCAGGCGGACCTGATGATCGTGGCCGGCCGGGTGAGCCAGAAGATGGCCCCCGTCCTGCGCCAGGTCTACGACCAGATGCCGAATCCCAAGTGGGTGATCTCGATGGGGGTCTGCGCATCGAGCGGCGGGATGTTCAACAACTACGCCATTGTGCAGGGTGTTGACCATGTGGTGCCTGTTGACATTTATCTCCCCGGATGTCCGCCCCGTCCCGAAATGCTGATGGACGCGATTCTCAAGCTCCACCAGAAGATCCAGCACAGCAAGCTCGGCGTGAACCGCGAAGAGGCCGCGCGCGAGGCGGAGGAAGCGGCGCTGAAGGCGCTGCCGACGATTGAGATGAAGGGGCTCCTCCGATGACGGATTCCCCGGACACCCCGAACCCGGACAAGGACGTCAACGCGGCCGGGCTGCCCGGCCAGCGCGGCGACCACGGGGAGGCGATCCGCGTCCAGCGCGGCATGTTCGGTGCCCGCAACGGCGGCGACACCTCCGGGTACGGCGGCCTGGTGCGCACCGTGCGACTGCCCGGGGCGGCGAGCCGGCCGTACGGCGGCTGGTTCGACGACGTCGCCGACGAGCTCGAGGGCGCCCTCGAGGAGCAGGGGCTCGTCCCGGACAACGCGATCGAGAAGGTCGTCGTGGACCGCGGCGAGATCACCTTCCACGTCGCGCGCGAGCACCTCCCGCTGGTGGCCAGGACCCTGCGCGACGACCCCGCGCTGCGCTTCGAGCTCTGCACCGGCGTGAGCGGCGTCCACTTCCCCGAGGACAAGGGCCGCGAGCTGCACGCCGTGTACCACCTGCGCTCGATCACCCACAACCGGCTGATCCGGGTGGAGGTGAGCGTCTCCGACGCGGACCGGCACGTCCCGTCGCTCGTCGAGGTCTACCCGACCAACGACTGGCACGAGCGCGAGACCTACGACTTCTTCGGGATCGTCTTCGACGGCCACCCCGCGCTGATGCGGATCATGATGCCGGACGACTGGCAGGGCCACCCGCAGCGCAAGGACTACCCCCTCGGCGGCATCCCCGTCGAGTACAAGGGCGCCCAGATCCCTGCTCCGGACCAGCGGAGGTCGTACTCGTGAGCACTCACCACGCACCCCGGCAGGCATCGGAGCGGGAGACCACCGAGGGCCGGGTCTTCACGGTCACCGGCGGCGACTGGGACGAGCTGTCCGAGACCGTCGGCAAGGCCGACGACGAGCGCATCGTCGTCAACATGGGCCCGCAGCACCCGTCGACCCACGGCGTGCTCCGGCTGATCCTCGAGATCGACGGCGAGACGGTCACCGAGGCCCGCTGCGGCATCGGCTACCTCCACACCGGCATCGAGAAGAACATGGAGTTCCGGACCTGGACCCAGGGGTCCACGTTCGTGACGCGCATGGACTACCTCACGCCGTTCTTCAACGAGACGGCGTACTGCCTGGCGGTGGAGAAGCTGCTCGGCATCACCGACGCGGTCCCGGACCGCGCCTCGGTCATCCGCGTGATGCTGATGGAGCTCAACCGCATCTCCTCGCACCTGGTGGCCATCGCCACCGGCGGCATGGAGCTCGGCGCCACCACGATCATGATCTACGGGTTCCGCGACCGCGAGATGATCCTGGACGTCTTCGAGCTGATCACCGGCCTGCGGATGAACCACGCGTACATCCGCCCCGGCGGCCTCGCCCAGGACCTGCCCCCCGGCGCCGTGGACCAGATCCGCGAGTTCGTGAAGAAGTTCCGCAAGAACCTTCCCGAGTACGACAAGCTCGCCACCGGCAACCCGATCTTCAAGGCCCGTATGCAGGACGTGGGCTACCTGGACCTGGCCGGCTGCATGGCGCTCGGCGCCACCGGCCCGATCCTGCGCTCCGCGGGCCTGCCGCACGACCTGCGCAAGTCGCAGCCGTACTGCGGGTACGAGAACTACGAGTTCGACGTGCCGACCGTCGACACCTGCGACTCCTACGGCCGCTTCCTCATCCGCCTGGACGAGATGCGGGAGTCGCTGAAGATCGTCGAGCAGTGCCTGGACCGGCTGCAGCCCGGCCCGGTCATGGTCGCCGACAAGAAGATCGCCTGGCCCGCGCAGCTCGCGCTCGGCCCGGACGGGCTCGGCAACTCGCTCGACCACATCAAGAAGATCATGGGCACCTCCATGGAGGCCCTGATCCACCACTTCAAGCTGGTGACCGAGGGCTTCCGGGTCCCGGCCGGCCAGGCGTACGTCGCCGTCGAGTCGTCCAAGGGCGAACTCGGCGTCCACGTGGTCAGCGACGGGGGCACCCGCCCCTTCCGCGTCCACTTCCGCGACCCGTCCTTCACCAACCTGCAGACCATGGCGGCGATGTGCGAGGGCGGCCAGGTCGCCGACGTCATCGTCGCGGTGGCGTCCATCGACCCCGTGATGGGAGGCGTCGACCGGTGACTGAGGTATCACTCGGCATCCCCGCGATGCCCGCGCCGGACTACCCGGCCGACGTACGGCAACAACTGGACGCGGACGCGGCGAAGGTCATCGCGCGCTACCCCGGCAGCCGCAGCGCCCTGCTGCCGCTGCTGCACCTGGTGCAGGCGGAGGAGGGCTACGTCTCCCGCACCGGGGTGCGCTTCTGCGCCGAACAGCTGGGGCTGACCACGGCCGAGGTCACCGCGGTGGCCACCTTCTACTCGATGTACCGGCGGGGGCCCTCCGGCGAGTACCAGGTCGGGGTCTGCACCAACACCCTTTGCGCGGTCATGGGCGGCGACGCGATCTTCGACGAGCTCAAGCAGCACCTCGGCGTCGGGAACGGCGAGACCACCGACGACGGCAAGATCACGCTGGAGCACATCGAGTGCAACGCGGCGTGCGACTTCGCCCCCGTGGTGATGGTCAACTGGGAGTTCTTCGACAACCAGGACCCCGCGTCGGCCAAGCGGCTCGTCGACGACCTCCGCGCCGGCCGCACCGTCGAACCCACCCGCGGCGCTCCGCTGTGCACGTACAAGGAGACGTCTCGGATCCTCGCCGGGTTCCCCGACGAGCGCCCCGGCGCCGTCGAGGCGAGCGGCGGCGCCGGCCCCGCCTCGCTGGCGGGCCTGCGGCTCGCCCGCGGCGAGTCGCTGCCGGGCTCCGGGGCCGGCGTGCCCCGGCAGACCTCCGCCCCGCCGCAGGACGAGACGCCCCCGGCCCACCCCAGCTCCCACGACGCTCCGTTGGACTCCGCGGTCTCCGACCCGGAGCACCCGGCGGGACCGGTCACGCAGGAGCGCCCGACGGAAGGTGAGGAGGACCGGTGACCATGGTCGACTCGGCGGAGAAGGTGCTGGCACCCGTTCTCTCGGCCTTCTGGGACGATCCGCAGTCCTGGACCCTCGACACGTACCGCCGCCACGAGGGCTACGAGGGCCTGCGCAAGGCGCTGGCCCTGCCCCCGGACGACGTGATCGCCCTCGTCAAGGAGTCCGGCCTGCGCGGCCGCGGCGGCGCGGGCTTCCCCACCGGGATGAAGTGGCAGTTCATCCCGCAAGGCGACGGCAAGCCGCACTACCTCGTCGTCAACGCGGACGAGTCGGAGCCCGGCACCTGCAAGGACATCCCGCTGCTCTTCGCCAATCCGCACTCGCTCATCGAGGGCATGGTGATCGCCTGCCACGCGATCCGCTCCCACCACGCCTTCATCTACCTGCGCGGCGAGGTCGTCCCCGTGCTGCGGCGGCTGCACCACGCGGTGGCCGAGGCGTACGAGGCCGGACTGCTCGGCAAGAACATCCTCGGCAGCGGCTTCGACCTGGAGCTGACCGTTCACGCCGGCGCCGGCGCGTACATCTGCGGTGAGGAGACCGCGCTGCTGGACTCCCTGGAGGGACGCCGCGGCCAGCCCCGGCTGCGCCCGCCCTTCCCGGCGGTCGAGGGCCTGTACGCCTGCCCGACGGTGGTCAACAACGTGGAGTCCATCGCCTCGGTGCCGTCGATCCTGCTCAAGGGCAAGGACTGGTTCCGCTCGATGGGCAGCGAGAAGTCCCCGGGCTTCACGCTGTACTCGCTCAGCGGCCACGTCGCCAACCCCGGCCAGTACGAGGCCCCGCTGGGCGTCACGCTGCGCCAGCTGCTGAACCTCAGCGGCGGCATGCGGCCCGGCCACCGGCTGAAGTTCTGGACCCCGGGCGGCTCCTCGACGCCGATGTTCACCGACGAGCACCTCGACGTCCCGCTGGACTACGAGGGCGTCGGCGCCGCGGGCTCCATGCTCGGCACCAAGGCGCTGCAGTGCTTCGACGAGACGACCTGCGTGGTGCGGGCCGTCACACGCTGGACCGAGTTCTACGCCCACGAGTCCTGCGGCAAGTGCACCCCCTGCCGCGAGGGCACCTACTGGCTCGTCCAACTGCTGCGGGACATCGAAAGCGGGGCCGGCACGTTGGCGGACCTCGACAAGCTCGCCGACATCGCCGACAACATCAACGGCAAGTCCTTCTGCGCCCTCGGCGACGGAGCGGCCAGCCCGATCTTCTCCTCCCTCCAGTACTTCCGCGACGAGTACGTGGAGCACCTGGAGGGCCGCGGCTGCCCCTTCGACCCGTCCAAGTCCACGGTCTGGGCCGACAAGTCTCACCTGGAGGTGAACGCGTGACCGTCACGACCAACGCCGCCTCCGGTGAGGCGGCGGTGCCGCCCGAGGACCTGGTGTCCGTCAGCATCGACGGCGTCGAGATCTCCGTGCCGAAGGGCACCCTGGTGATCCGTGCCGCCGAACTGATCGGCATCGAGATCCCGCGCTTCTGCGACCACCCCCTCCTCGACCCCGCGGGCGCCTGCCGCCAGTGCATCGTCGAGGTCGAGGGCCAGCGCAAGCCGATGGCGTCCTGCACCATCACCTGCACCGACGGGATGGTCGTCAGGACCCAGCTCACCTCCGACGTCGCGGACAAGGCCCAGCGCGGGGTGATGGAGCTGCTGCTCATCAACCACCCGCTGGACTGCCCCGTCTGCGACAAGGGCGGCGAGTGCCCTCTGCAGAACCAGGCGATGTCCGCCGGGCAGGTCGACACCCGCTTCGAGGGCCGCAAGCGGACCTACGAGAAGCCGGTCCCGATCTCCACCCAGGTGCTGCTGGACCGCGAGCGCTGCGTGCTGTGCGCGCGCTGCACCCGCTTCTCGCAGCAGATCGCCGGCGACCCGATGATCGAGCTGGTGGAGCGCGGCGCGCTGCAGCAGGTCGGCATCGGTGAGGGCGACCCCTTCCAGTCGTACTTCTCCGGCAACACCATCCAGATCTGCCCGGTCGGCGCCCTGACCTCGGCGGCCTACCGCTTCCGGTCCCGGCCCTTCGACCTGGTCTCCTCGCCGAGCGTGTGCGAGCACTGCGCGGGCGGCTGCGCCACCCGCACCGACCACCGGCGCGGCAAGGTCATGCGCCGGCTCGCGCAGGACGACCCCGAGGTCAACGAGGAGTGGATCTGCGACAAGGGCCGCTTCGGGTTCCGCTACGCGCAGCGCCCCGAGCGGCTCGCCACCCCGCTGGTCCGCAACGCCGACAGCGGTGAACTGGAGCCCGCGAGCTGGCCCGAGGCCCTGGAGGCCGCGGCCCGCGGACTCGCGGCGGCCCGCGGCCGCACCGGCGTGCTGACCGGTGGCCGCCTTACCGTCGAAGACGCGTACGCCTACGCCAAGTTCGCCCGCGTCGCCCTCGACACCAACGACGTCGACTTCCGGGCCCGCGCCCACTCCGCGGAGGAGGCCGACTTCCTGGCGGCCGTCGTGGCTGGCCGCGGCCGGGACCTGTCCGGCGACGGCGTCACCTACACCCTGCTGGAGAAGGCCCCCGCCGTCCTGCTGGCCGGACTGGAGGCCGAGGAGGAGGCGCCCGGCGTCTTCCTGCGGCTGCGCAAGGCCTGGCGCAAGCACAAGCAGCGCACCTTCGCGCTGGCGCCGTTCGCCACGCGCGGCCTGGAGAAGGCGGGCGGCACCCTGCTGCCCGCCGCGCCCGGTACCGAGACCGAGTGGCTGGACGCCCTGGCCAGTGGCGTCGGCCTGGACGGCAACGGGCTGACCGCCCACGAGGCGCTGCGCGCCGAGGGCGCGGTCGTCCTGGTCGGCGAGCGGCTGGCGGCCGTCCCCGGCGCGCTGACCGCGGTCGTGCGGTTCGCCCAGGCGTCCGGCGCGCGGCTGGCGTGGATCCCGCGCCGCGCGGGCGAGCGCGGTGCCGTCGAGGCGGGTGCCCTGCCCGGGCTGCTGCCCGGCGGCCGTCCGGTCACCGACCCGCGGGCCCGCGACGAGGTCGCCGGGGTCTGGGGCGTGACCACGCTCCCGTCCCGCCACGGCCGCGACACCGGCCGGATCCTGGAGGCGGCGGCGAGCGGCGAGCTCGGTGCACTGCTGGTCGGCGGCGTCGAGCCGGCCGACCTGCCCGACCCGGCCCGGGCCCGCGCGGCCCTGGACGCGGCGGGCTTCGTGGTCAGCCTGGAGCAGCGACCCGGCGAGGTCACCGACCGCGCCGACGTCGTCCTGCCGGTCGCCGCGGTCGCCGAGAAGGCCGGAACCTTCCTCAACTGGGAAGGCCGGGTACGGCTCTTCGAGGCCGCGATCAAGCCGGCCCAGCAGGTCCAGCGCCACCAGTACCCGGACGCCCGGGTGCTGACCATGCTGGCCGACGCGATGGACGTCTCCCTGGGCCTCGCCGACGTCCGCTCGGCCCGCGCCGAGCTGTCCCGGCTCGCCCCGTACGAGGGCCCGCGCGCCGAGGCGCCGCAGGAGACCGGCCGGCCGCTGCCGAAGCCCGGCAGCGGCGAGGCGGTCCTCGCGGGCCACCGGCTGCTGCTCGACCGGGGCCTGCTGCAACAGGGTGACGAGGCCCTCGCCGGCACCCGCCACCCGGCGGTCGCCCGCCTCTCGGCGACGACCGCTCAGGAGATCGGCGTCGCCGAGGGCGAGCTGATGGAGGTGACCGGCCCGCTGGGCTCGGTCCGGCTGCCGCTGCAGGTGACGGCGATGGCCGACCGGGTCGTGTGGGTGCCCCTCAACTCGGCCGGCGGGGGAGTCGTCTCGGACACCGGCGCCCTGCCGGGCCAGGTCGTCCGGATCGCCCCGGCCGCCGTGGACGCCGCTGCCGCACCGGAGGTGACCCCGTGACGGGACTGACGACCCTCGCCGCCGAGGACCTGTCCATGTTCGGGCGGGACCCGTGGTGGCTGATCGCGATCAAGGCGGTCTTCTGCTTCGCGTTCCTGATGGTGACCGTGCTCTTCTCCATCGTGTGGGAGCGCAAGGTCGTCGCGTGGATGCAGCTGCGCATCGGCCCCAACCGGCACGGTCCCTGGGGCATGCTCCAGTCGCTCGCCGACGGCATCAAGCTGATGCTCAAGGAAGACCTCGTCGTCAAGAAGGCCGACAAGGTCGTCTACGTGCTGGCCCCGATCGTGGCGGCCATCCCGGCCTTCATGGCGGTCGCGGTGATCCCCTTCGGCCCGGCCGGCAACGAGATCTCGATCTTCGGTCACCGTACGCCGATGCAGCTCACCGACCTGCCGATCGGCGTCCTCTACATCCTGGCCACCGCCTCCGTCGGCATCTACGGCATCGTGCTGGCCGGCTGGTCGTCCGGCTCGACGTACCCGCTGCTCGGGGGTTTGCGCTCCTGCGCGCAGATGATCTCGTACGAGATCGCGATGGGCGTCGCCTTCGCGTCGGTCTTCCTCTACTCCGGCTCGATGTCGACGTCGCAGATCGTCGCCCAGCAGGAGGACCGCTGGTACGTCCTGCTGCTGCCGGTCTCCTTCATCATCTACATCGGCACGATGGTCGGCGAGACCAACCGTGCCCCCTTCGACATGCCCGAGTCCGAGGGCGACCTGGTCGGCGGCTTCAACACCGAGTACTCGTCGATCAAGTTCGCGCTCTTCATGCTCGCCGAGTACGTGAACATGGTGACCGTCTCGGCGGTGGCGACCACCCTCTTCCTGGGGGGCTGGCGGGCCCCGTGGCCCATCAGCACCTTCTGGGAGGGCGCCAACCACGGCTGGTGGCCGCTGCTGTGGTTCGTGGTGAAGGTGCAGCTGCTGCTCTTCTTCTTCATCTGGCTGCGCGGCACGCTGCCCCGCGTCCGCTACGACCAGCTGATGAAGCTGGGCTGGAAGGTCCTGATCCCGGTCTCGATGGTGTGGCTGATGCTGGTCGCCACCGTCCGGGCGCTGCGCAACGAGAACTACGACTTCCAGTCGATCGTGCTCTACGTCGGCGGAGGAATCGTCCTGCTGCTCCTGGTCTCGCTGGTCTTCGACGTCTTCCGCGACCGCGGCGAGAAGGCGAAGGAGGCGGCCGAACAGGCCGGGCCGCAGGAGCCGTTCGATCCCATGGCGGGCGGGTACCCCGTGCCGCCGCTGCCCGGCCAGGAGCTGCCGCCCGTCCCGCGGCGGCCGTCCCGCGCGGAGCGTCAACTCGTAGGCAAGGAGGCCGACGATGCCTGAGTTCCTGGGCCCGGTCGCGGGCTTCGGCGTGACCTTCAAGGCCATGTTCAAGAAGCGGCTGACCGAGCAGTACCCCGAGGAGAAGAAGCCGACCGCGCCGCGGTTCCACGGCCGCCACCAGCTCAACCGTCACCCGGACGGGCTGGAGAAGTGCGTGGGCTGCGAGTTGTGCGCCTGGGCCTGCCCGGCGGACGCGATCTACGTCGAGGGCGCCGACAACACCGACGAGGAGCGCTACTCGCCGGGTGAGCGCTACGGCCGCGTCTACCAGATCAACTACGCCCGCTGCATCCTGTGCGGGCTGTGCATCGAGGCCTGCCCGACGCGCGCGCTGACCATGACCAACGAGTACGAGCTCGCGGACAGCAGCCGCGAGTCGCTGATCTTCACCAAGGAGCAGCTGCTCGCGGGCCTGGAGGAGGGCATGGTCGACAGCCCCCACGCGATCTTCCCCGGCATGGACGAGGGCGACTACTACCGCGGCGCGGTGACGCACGCGGCCCCCGGGACCGAGCGTCAGGTCGCGGTCTCCAAGGGCGAGAAGCCGGACGAGACGGTGGAGGGCGAGCGGGACGGCGACGGCACGGCGGGCACCCAGGTCCCCGCGACGGGCGGCGCCGCTCCGGCCGGGACGGGAGGCGAGGCATGAACGACGTGACCACGCTGACGACGCTGGCCGCGTACACCACCTCCACCGGGGAGGCGGTCCAGTTCTGGGTGCTCGGCACCGTCGCGGTGCTCGGCGCGCTCTCGACCGTGCTGATGAAGAAGGCCGTGCACAGCGCACTGTCGCTGGCCGGGACGATGATCGTCCTGGCGGTCTTCTACCTGGCCCAGGGCGCGTACTTCCTCGGCGTCGTCCAGATCGTCGTCTACACCGGCGCGATCATGATGCTCTTCCTCTTCGTCGTCATGCTGGTCGGCATCACCGCCGCCGACTCGCTCAAGGAGACGCTGAAGGGGCAGCGCTGGCTGGCCGCCGGAGCCGGCATCGGCTTCGGCGTGCTGCTGATCGCCGGCATCGCCAACGCCTCGATCAAGAACTTCCAGGGGCTCGGCCAGGCCAACGCCGGCGGCAACGTCGAGGGACTCGCCTCGCTGATCTTCACCAAGTACGTGTGGGCCTTCGAGATCACCGGCGCGCTGCTCATCACCGCCGCGATCGGCGCGATGGTCCTCACCCACCGCGAGCGCACCGAGGCCCGCGCCACCCAGCGCGAACTCGCCGAGCGGCGCGTGCGCGAGGGCAAGCAGATCACCCCGCTCCCCGCGCCCGGCGTCTACGCCCGCAACAACGCGGTCGACGTCCCCGGCCTGCTGCCGGACGGCACGGTCTCGGAGCTCAGCGTCAGCCCGACGCTGCGCGGCCGCGGCCAGTACCGGGACGTGTCCGCGGAGGCGGTCGACAGGGTCGCCGAGCTGGAACAGCGCTCCGAGGAGGCGTCGAAGTGAATCCGGTCAACTACCTGTACCTGTCGGCGCTGCTGTTCACCATCGGCGCGGCCGGGGTGCTGATCCGGCGCAACGCGATCGTCGTCTTCATGTGCGTCGAGCTGATGCTGAACGCCGCCAACCTGGCGTTCGTCACCTTCTCCCGCATGCACGGCAACCTCGACGGCCAGATCATCGCCTTCTTCACGATGGTCGTCGCCGCCGCCGAGGTGGTCGTGGGCCTGGCGATCATCGTGACGATCTTCCGCTCCCGCCACTCGGCCTCGGTCGACGACGCCAGCCTGATGAAGCTCTAAGGGGTAGCGAAAGTGGACTACTTGATCGGATGGCTCGTCCTCCTGCCGCTGCTGGGCGCCGGCGTGCTGCTCACCGGCGGACGGAGGCTGGACCGCACGGGCCACTGGATCGGCACCACGCTCGCGGGGGCGTCCTTCGTCGGCGCGGCGGTGCTCTTCTTCGACATGCTGGGCCGCGGCGGCGAGGACCGCGCGCTGCACTCGACCGCCTTCACCTGGATCTCCGTCGGCGGCTTCCACGCGGACGTGGCCTTCCAGCTCGACCAGCTGTCGATGACCTTCGCCCTGCTGATCACCGGTGTGGGCACGCTCATCCACATCTACTCGATCGGCTACATGGAGCACGACGAGCGGCGCCGCCGCTTCTTCGGCTACCTCAACCTCTTCCTCGCGGCGATGCTCCTGCTGGTCCTCGCCGACAACTACCTGCTGCTGTACGTCGGCTGGGAGGGCGTGGGCCTGGCCTCGTACCTGCTGATCGGCTTCTGGCAGCACAAGCCCAGCGCGGCGACCGCGGCCAAGAAGGCCTTCATCGTCAACCGCGTCGGTGACGTCGGCCTGTCGATCGCGATCATGCTGCTGTTCACCACCTTCGGCACCTTCACCTTCGAGCCGCTCTTCGGCCAGGTGGACAAGGCGGGCGAGGGCGTCCTGACCGGCATCGGCCTGATGCTGCTGCTCGCCGCCTGCGGCAAGTCGGCCCAGGTCCCGCTGCAGTCCTGGCTCGGCGACGCGATGGAGGGCCCGACCCCGGTCTCGGCCCTGATCCACGCGGCGACGATGGTGACCGCCGGCGTCTACCTGATCACCCGCTCCGGCGTGATCTTCAACGCCGCGCCCACCGCGCAGGTGGCCGTGGTGACGGTCGGCGCGGTCACGCTGCTCTTCGGTGCGATCGTCGGTTGCGCCAAGGACGACATCAAGAAGGCGCTGGCCGGCTCGACGATGTCGCAGATCGGCTACATGGTGATGGCCGCCGGCCTCGGCCCGATCGGCTACGTCTTCGCGATCATGCACCTGGTCACCCACGGCTTCTTCAAGGCCGGGCTCTTCCTCGGCGCCGGATCGGTCATGCACGGCATGAACGACGAGGTGGACATGCGGAGGTACGGGGCTCTGCGGAAGTACATGCCGGTCACCTTCGTCACCTTCGGCCTCGGCTACCTGGCGATCATCGGCTTCCCGGGACTGTCCGGCTTCTTCTCCAAGGACAAGATCATCGAGGCCGCCTTCGCCAAGGGCGGCACCGAGGGCTGGATCCTCGGCGGCGCGGCCCTGCTGGGCGCGGCGATCACCGCGTTCTACATGACCCGCGTGATGCTGATGACCTTCTTCGGCGAGAAGCGCTGGCAGCCCGACGCGGACGGCCACGAGCCGCACCCGCACGAGTCGCCGAAGTCGATGACGATCCCCATGGTCGTCCTGGCCTTCGGCTCGGTCTTCGCGGGCTTCCTGTTCAGCTGGAACGAGGCCTTCGTGAAGTGGCTGGAGCCGGTCACCGGTCACGAGGAGGGTCACCCGCCGATCGGCGCGGCCGCCGTCACCGGTGCCACGATGGTGGTGATGGTGCTCGGCGTCGCCCTGGCCTGGGCCGTGTACGGACGCCGCCCGGTGCCGTCCGTCGCCCCGCGCGGCAGCTGGCTCACCCGCGCCGCCCGGCGCGACCTGCTCCAGGACGACTTCAACCACGTCGCCCTGGTGCTGCCCGGTGAGTACCTCACCCGCGGTCTGGTCTACGTGGACCACAAGGGTGTGGACGGCGTCGTCAACGGCACCGCGGCCGCCGTCGGCGGCCTCTCCGGCCGGATGCGCCGCCTCCAGAACGGTTATGTGCGCAGCTACGCCGTGTCGATGCTGGCGGGCACCGCGGTGCTGGTCGCCGCGACGCTGCTGATGAGGGGTGTTGCCTGATGTCCTTCCCCCTGCTCACCCTGACCGCCGGCCTGCCGGCGCTCGGCGCGATCGCCACCGCCGCCGTGCCGGCGGCGCGGCGCGAGGCCGCCAAGTGGCTGGCGCTGGCCGTCTCACTGGCGACGCTCGTGCTGGCCGCGATCGTGTTCGTCCGCTTCGACCCGGGCGGGCCCCGGTACCAGCTCGGCGAGTCCCACGCGTGGATCGCCGACTTCGGGGTCCGCTACGAACTCGGCGTGGACGGCATCGCCGTCGCGCTCATCGGGCTGACCGCGCTGCTCGTCCCGTTCGTCATCGCCGCGGGCTGGCACGACGCCGACCCGCTGGAGGAGAAGAACCCCAACCGCCGCTGGCGGCCCACCCAGGGCTTCTTCGCGCTGATCCTGCTGGTCGAGGCGATGGTGATCATCTCCTTCGAGGCCACGGACGTCTTCCTCTTCTACATCTTCTTCGAGGCCATGCTCATCCCGATGTACTTCCTCATCGGCGGCTTCGGGGACCGTGCCCACGAGCACGGCGAGGAGGAGGCGGCCCGTCAGCGCTCCTACGCGGCGGTGAAGTTCCTGCTCTACAACCTGGCCGGCGGGCTCATCATGCTGGCCGCGGTCATCGGGCTCTACGCCGTCACCGCCGACCAGCTCGGCCAGGGCACCTTCTCCCTCCAGGAGATCCTGCAGGCCCGGGCGGCCGGCAAGCTCGACATGTCCACCACCGCGGAACGCGCCCTGTTCCTCGGCTTCTTCTTCGCGTTCGCGGTCAAGGCCCCGCTGTTCCCGCTGCACACCTGGCTGCCCAACGCCATGGGCGAGGCCACGGCGCCGGTCGCGGTGCTCATCACCGCGGTCGTCGACAAGGTCGGCACCTTCGCGATGCTCCGCTTCTGCCTCCAGCTCTTCCCCGAGGCCAGCAAGTGGGCGACGCCGGTGATCCTGGTGCTGGCGCTGATCAGCATCGTCTACGGCGCCCTGGTCGCCGTCGGCCAGCGCGACATCAAGCGGCTGGTCGCGTACGCGTCGATCTCCCACTTCGGCTTCATCATCCTGGGCATCTTCGCGATGACCTCCCAGGGCCAGGGCGGGGCGACGCTGTACATGGTCAACCACGGCATCTCCACCGCCGCGCTGATGCTGGTCGCGGGCTTCCTGATCTCCCGTCGTGGCTCCCGTCTCATCGCGTCCTACGGCGGGGTGCAGAAGGTGGCCCCGGTGCTGGCCGGCACCTTCCTGATCGGCGGTCTGGCCACCCTGTCGCTGCCGGGGCTCGCGCCCTTCGTCAGCGAGTTCCTCGTCCTCGTCGGGACGTTCAGCCGCTACCCGGCCGTCGGGATCGTCGCCACCACCGGCATCGTCCTCGCCGCGCTGTACGTCCTCGTCCTGTACCAGCGGACGATGACCGGCCCGGTGAAGGCCGAGGTGCAGGGGATGCCCGACCTGAAGGTCCGGGAACTCGCCGTCGTGGCGCCGCTGATCGCGCTGCTGATCGTGCTCGGCGTGTACCCGAAGCCGCTGACCGACGTCGTCAACCCGGCGGTGCAGCAGACGCTCTCCGACGTGCACAAGACCGACCCCAAGCCGGCGCTGGAGGCATCCAAGTGAGCAGCACAGTTGCTGTCCACAGCCTGTGGACAACGGCGGCACCGCTCGCCGCCGACAAGATCAACGCGCCGAAGATCGAGTACGCCCAGCTGGCTCCGGTCCTGATCGTCTTCGGTGTGGCCGTCCTCGGCATCCTCATCGAGGCGTTCCTGCCGCGGCGCCTGCGCTACACCGGGCAGGTCGGCCTCGCGGTCGTCGGCATGGCCGCCGCCTTCGCCGCGGTCGTGGCGCTCGCGGCGGGCGGCTACGCCACGACGAAGGCCCACATCGCCGCCATGGGCGCGGTCGCCGTCGACGGCCCGGCCCTCTTCCTGCAGGGCACGATCCTGCTGGTGGGCCTGGTCGGGGTGTTCACCTTCGCCGAGCGCCGGCTCGACCCCAAGGCGCACGGCCGGCACGTCGACTCCTTCGCCGCGCAGGGCTCCGCGGTGCCGGGCAGCGACCAGGAGAAGAACGCCGTCAAGGCCGGTTTCACCACCACCGAGGTCTTCCCGCTGCTGGTGTTCGCCGTCGGCGGCATGCTGATCTTCCCGGCGGCCAACGACCTGCTGACGCTCTTCGTGGCCCTGGAGGTCTTCTCCCTCCCGCTCTATCTGCTCTGTGCCCTCGCCCGGCGGCGGCGCGCGATGTCGCAGGAGGCGGCGGTCAAGTACTTCCTGCTGGGCGCCTTCTCCTCCGCCTTCCTGCTGTTCGGCATCGCCCTGCTGTACGGCTACGCGGGCACCGTCTCCTACTCCGGCATCGCGTCGGTCGTGGACGGCACCGCCAAGCTCAACCCGGCGCTGGCCGACTCCGCGGGCAACGACGCGCTGCTGCTGATCGGCGCCGCGCTGGTCGGCATGGGCCTGCTGTTCAAGGTGGGCGCCGTGCCGTTCCACATGTGGACGCCGGACGTCTACGAGGGTGCTCCGACCCCGGTCACCGGCTTCATGGCCGCGGCCACCAAGGTCGCCGCCTTCGGCGCGCTGCTGCGACTGCTCTACGTCGTCCTGCCGGAGCTGCGCTGGGACTGGCGGCCGGTGCTGTGGGGCGTCGCGATCCTCACGATGCTGGTCGGCGCGATCGTCGCGGTCACCCAGACCGACGTGAAGCGCCTGCTCGCCTACTCCTCGATCGCGCACGCCGGCTTCATCCTGGCCGGTGTCATCGCGGCCACGCCGGAGGGCATCTCCTCGGTGCTCTTCTACCTGGCGGCGTACTCCTTCGTGACGCTGGGCGCCTTCGCCGTCGTCACGCTGGTGCGCGACGCCGGCGGGGAGGCCACGCACCTGTCGCGCTGGGCGGGCCTGGGACGGCGTTCGCCACTGGTGGCCGCGGTCTTCGCGGTCTTCCTGCTCGCCTTCGCCGGCATCCCGCTGACGTCCGGCTTCGCCGGGAAGTTCGCGGTCTTCAGCGCCGCCGCGCAGGGCGGGGCGGTGCCGCTGGTGATCGTGGGTGTGATCTCGTCCGCCATCGCGGCGTTCTTCTACATCCGGGTCATCGTGCTCATGTTCTTCAGCGAGCCCAAGGCCGACGGCCCCACGGTCGCCGTGCCCTCGCCGCTGACGTCCACGGCCATCGCACTGGGCGTGGCGGTCACCCTCGTGCTGGGTGTCGCGCCCCAGTACTTCCTGGACCTCGCGAACCAGGCGGGCGTCTTCGTCCGCTGACCCCACCGCACGGCCCGGCCCGTGCGGCCATCCACGGCGCGGCTCCCCGCACTTGGCGGGGGCCGCGCCGTTCGGCATGTCGGGCGGCTCGCGGGGAAGGCGGAACAGCGGCGCAGACTCCTCGCGGAGCCCGCTCCGGGTGCCGTCCGGGTGCCGTCCAGGGGTGTGCGGGGTGGCGGTGAGGCCCCGCGGCCAGGCGCGGCACCGGAAAGGACCGGCCGTACACGCGGGCAAAACCGGGCGTAGTGGCCCGCGGGGGCCATGCCCTCGCAGTGATCGAGAGGCGACCGGTTACTCTGCCAGGTGTAGTGCAGCGCCACGCCGCAAGCCGCAGAAGTGATCTCAGCGACAGGAGAATCCCAGGTGACGACCGTCGTCGGGCCCTTCGGGCTGAGCGTAATGGACGAGGACCTCGAGTCCGCCGTCCGGGCCGGGCTGTCCGCCGTCGAGGCAGGCCTCATGGAGGCCACCAAGAGCGATGTGCCGTTCATCACGGAGGCGGCCCGCCACCTCGTGCACGCGGGCGGGAAGCGGTTCCGTCCGCTGCTGTCGCTGCTGGCCGCCCAGTTCGGCGACCCGCACGCGCCCGGCATCGTGCCGTCGGCCGTGGTGGTGGAACTGACGCACCTGGCGACGCTGTACCACGACGACGTCATGGACGAGGCCGCGGTGCGCCGCGGCGTGCCGAGCGCCAACGCCCGCTGGGACAACTCGGTCGCCGTGCTGACCGGCGACTTCCTGTTCTCCAAGGCCTCGCACATACTGGCCGACCTCGGGCCGGAGGCCGTACGCATCCAGGCCGAGGCCTTCGAGCGGCTGGTCACCGGACAGATCCTGGAGACCGTCGGCCCGCGCGACGGACGCGACCCGATCGACCACTACCTGGAAGTGATCGCCGGCAAGACGAGTTCGCTGATCGCCGTCTCGTGCCGCTTCGGCGCCATGATGTCCGGCGCGGACGAGAGCGTCGTCGACATCCTCACCCAGTACGGGGAGCGCGTCGGCACGGCCTTCCAGCTCGCCGACGACGTGCTGGACATCGCCAGCGACTCGCACGAGTCCGGCAAGACCCCGGGCACGGACCTGCGTGAGGGCGTGCCGACCCTGCCGGTGCTGCACCTGCGTTCGGCCGTGGCCAAGGCCAACGGTTTCGCCTCGGCGGACGACCTGCGGCTGTGCGAACTGCTGGACGGCGATCTGACGGACGACCGGCGGCACGCCGAGGCGCTGGAGCTGATGCGCGCCCATCCGGCGCTGGAGCAGGCCCGGCGCGACACCGTGCGCTACGCGGACGAGGCGCGGGTGCTGCTGGCGCCGCTCCCCGACTGTGCCGCCAAGCAGGCCCTGGAGGGGCTCTGCGAGGCCGTGGTGCACCGCGCGGGCTAGGTCGGCCCGGAGGTGACCCGGACGGCCGTCCTCCCGGCGCCCGCGCTTTCACCGGGGGCGCGGGGTGCCTTCCGCCCTGAACCGTTGTCAGGGATCGTCATCCCAGAGGTGTACGCCGAGTTGATCCCGGCGGGCGATGCGCCCGAGCGGCCGGATTGATGGGATAAGAGGCACCACCACACGGCGGATCGGGTGACAATGGCCCGAGGTGGACGAGTGCGACGATGACGGGAACCCGCCGTTGACGACGGAGGTAGGGACGTAATGGCACCCATCCAGCCCATGGACGACGACCGGGAGCCCCGGCGCCGGACCAAGGCGATACGTTACGCGGTCCCGGTGGCGGCGGCGGGAGTCGCCGCGGCGACCATCGGGCTCGTACCGGCGCTCGCGAACGCGGGCAGCCCGGATCTGCCCGGGATCACGGCCGAGGAGCTGATCGCGAAGGTCGCGGCCTCGGACACCCAGACGATCTCCGGCTCGGTCCGCATCAGCACGGACTTCGGCCTGCCGGCCCTGCTGACCGGCGCCACGGGCGCCGGTGGGCCGTTCGGCGGTGGCGGTGGCGGCCGCGGGGATTCCTCGGCCGACCCGAAGGAGCAGCTGACCCAGCTGCTGGCCGGCTCCCACACCCTGCGCGTCGCGGCCGACGGCCCGCAGAAGCAGAAGGTGTCGATCGTCCGGAACGCCGCGGAGTACAGCCTCATCCACAACGGTGACGAGGTCTGGGCCTACGACAGCGGCAGCAACCAGGCCTACCACCTCACCGGTCTCCCGCGGGAGGCGCAGGGTGAGGACGAGGCCAAGGGCGACCGCGAACTGCCCGAGGGCTGGCCGGCCACCCCGCAGGAAGCCGCGAAGAAGATCCTCGACGCGGCGGACGACAGCTCCACCGTCACGGTGGACGGCACCGCGCGCATCGCCGGGCGGGACGCCTACCAGCTGGTGGTCAGGCCCAAGGCCACCGACTCCACGGTCGGGTCGATCAGGATCGGCGTGGATGCCGGCACCGGTGTGCCGCTGAAGTTCACCCTCGCCCCGAGGGGCGGCGGCAAGGCCATCGTCGACGTCGCCTTCACCAAGGTCGACTTCTCCCGGCCCGCCGCCTCGGTCTTCGACTTCACCCCGCCGAAGGGCGCGAAGGTGACGACGGAGAAGGCCGGCGAGAAGGCGGACGGGAAGGCCGGGCAGGACGCCCGCGGGGCGCACGAGGAGTTCGGTGACCTCGGCGGCCTGGAGGGCCTGGACGGCCTGGAGGGCCTCGGTGTCCTCGGCAAGGGCTGGGACTCGATCGCCGAGCTGAAGCTGCCTCAGGAGGCGCTGAACGCCGGCCCGTCCGAGGGCGGGGCCAAGGCCCCCGGCCTCGGCGGACAGGGGCTGCTCGGCACCTTCGGCAAGGAGGTCAAGGGCGAGTTCGGCACCGGCACCGTGGTCGGCACCCGCCTGGTGAACGCCCTGATCACCGACAGCGGCAAGGTCTACGTGGGCACCGTGACCCAGGGCGCCCTGATCAAGGCCGCCGACGCGGCCGCCGAGTAGGGCACGGAGCGAGGCACCGGCACAGAGCGAAGGAGCGCCGATGGGGGAGCCGTCCGCCGAGACCGGTGAGCACGCGATCTCCACGAGCGGACTCACCAAGAGGTACCGCGGCGGACAGCTCGCCGTCGACGGCCTCGACCTGGCCGTCCCCCGGGGCAGCGTCTTCGGCTTCCTGGGGCCCAACGGCTCCGGGAAGACGACGACGATCCGCATGCTCATGGGGCTCATCGCCCCGACCTCCGGCACGGCGCGGGTCCTTGGCGAGCCCATGCCGCGCGCGGTGCGCAGCGTCCTGCCGCGCGTGGGCGCGCTGATCGAGGGCCCCGCCCTGTACGGCTTCCTCTCCGGCCGGGACAACCTGCTGCGCTTCGACGCGGCCGATCCGACCGCCGGTCCCCGCACCCGCGGGGACCGGGTCGACGCGGCCCTGGAGAGGGTCGGCCTGGCCGCCGCCGCGGGCAAGAAGGCGCGCGCCTACTCCCTCGGCATGAAGCAGCGGCTCGGCCTGGCCGCCGCCCTGCTGCGGCCCCGCGACCTGCTGGTGCTGGACGAGCCCACCAACGGCCTGGACCCGCAGGGCATGCGGGAGATCCGCTCGCTCGTCCGCGAGCTGGCGGCGGACGGCACCACGGTCTTCCTCTCCTCCCACCTCCTCGACGAGATCGAACAGGTCTGCACCCACGCCGCCGTGATGTCCCGCGGCCGGCTGATCACCCAGGGCCCGGTGGAGGCGCTCTCCTCCGCCGGACGCCTGGTGGTCACCACCCCCGATCCCGCCGAGGCGGTGCGGGTGCTGAAGGAGCAGGGGGTCACCGGCCTGGCCGCCGACGGCGACCGGGTCACCGGGGAACTGCCGCAGGACCCCGCGGCACTTCCCGAACTGGCCGACCTCAACGCCGCACTGGTCGCCGCCGGGGTCCGCGTCCGCGGCTTCGGCGTCGAACGGGCGTCACTGGAGGACGCGTTCGTCGCGCTGACCGGAGAGGGATTCGATGTCGCAGGCTGACACCCTGACCAGGTCGGTGTGGCCGATCCGCTCGCTCGGGCTGTTCCGCAGCGAACTGGTGACCGTGCTGCGCCGCTGGCGCACCCTGGCGCTGCTGGCCGTCCTGGCCGGGGTCCCGGTGCTCATCGGGATCGCGGTGCGGATCGAGACCGGTGACGGCGGCTCGGCCGGCGGCGGGGGCGGTGACGGCCCGGCCTTCGTCGCGCTGATCACCAACAACGGTCTCTTCCTGGTCTTCGCCTCGCTCGCCGCGACGCTGCCCTTCTTCCTCCCCATGGCGATCGGTGTCGTGGCCGGTGACGCCGTCGCCGGCGAGGCCAACGCGGGAACCCTGCGCTATCTGCTGGTGGCCCCGGCCGGGCGCACCCGTCTGCTGGTCTCCAAATACGCCTCCGTCCTGGCCTTCTGCCTGATCGGCACCCTCGTCGTGGCCGTCTCGGCACTGGTGACCGGCGCCTTGCTCTTCCCGCTCGGCGACGTCACCCTGCTGTCGGGCACGACGGTCCCCTTCTCCGAGGGGCTGTTGCGCGCCCTGCTGGTCGCCCTGGTCGTGGCCGCCTCGCTCACCGGCATCGCCGCGCTGGGCCTGTTCATCTCCACGCTCACCGACAGCGGCATCGCCGCCATGGCCACCACCGTGGGCCTGCTGATCACCGTGCAGATCGTCGACACCATCCCCCAACTGCACGCCGTGCAGCCCTACCTCTTCCCCCACTACTGGCTGAGCTTCGCCGACCTGGTCCGCGACCCCGTCTACTGGGACGAGATGCGCAGCAACTTCCAGCTCCAGGCGCTCTACGTGGCCGTGTTCGGCTCCGCGGCCTGGGCCCGCTTCACCACCCGCGACATCACGGCCTGACCGTCGCCGGTCAGCTGAAGAAGGCCTTGGCCCGGCCCAGGGCCGCCGTGTCTCTCAGCACGTCGCCCGGCCGGGTGCCGTAGCCCAGTAGCGCCCCGCCCCAGCGCATCCCGGCGTAGTCGGCCGTGTGGCGCAGCGTCCCCACCAGCGGGGCGGCCGTTGCCGGGTCCTGGCCTCCGTGCACGGTCACCGACCACAGGGTCTTGCCGCGCATCCGCTCCAGGAAGTCCAGCCCCGGCACCCGCATCCAGCCCGACCAGTGGTCCAGGTAGAGCTTGGTGCTGGTCGAGACGCTGTACCAGTACAGGGGGGAGACCACCACGATGTCGGTGGCCGCCAAGGTGGCCTCCAGGAGCGTCGCGGCGTGCCCCGACGGTGCGGGATAGCGGCCGTCGCCGTCGTGCCGGAGGTCCTCGAAGAGCGGCAGCGGCAGGTCCTTCAGCCGCAGCCAGCGCCGGTCCACCACGGGCGGCAGCTGCTCGGCGGCGTGCCGCGCCAACGCCTCGGTGTTGCCGTCGGCGCGGCTGCTTCCCACCAGGAACAGGAAGGACCGCTCTGAGTCCGACACCCCGTCATCTCCTTGCGTATGCATTAGTTGCGTACGCATGGAGATGTTGTCACCGCGCCGCCCCCGCCGTCAAGGCGAGTGCCGGAGGCCCGGAGGGCCGGCGGGCTACTCGACGTCGAACTCGTTCCCCTCCGGGTCGGCCATGGTGACCCAGGTGCCGGAGGGCTCCGCTATCCGCCGCAGCACCGTCGCGCCGAGCCCTTCCAGCCGGGCCACTTCCGCCTCCAGCCGTCCGGTGCCCGGGTGGAGGTCGATGTGCAGCCGGTTCTTCACCGTCTTGGCCTCGGGCACCCGCTGGAAGAGGATGCGCCGCCCGAGGCCCGAGCCCTTCTCGTCGTCGTAGGGGTCGTCGGGGTGGCGCACGGCGGCCAGGTCCCGCCAGGCCTTGCGGCCGGCCGCCTCCGTCAGGACGTCCTGCGTCACGGCGCCGAACCCCAGCAGCTTCTCGATCAGCACGCTGTGGTCCTCGAGCGTGTACTCCAGGGCCTCCGCCCAGAAGGCGGCCTGCCGGTGCGGATCCGCCGCGTCGACCACGAGCTTCCAGTGAACTGCCATGCCGTGCCCCCTCGTTCGCGTCTCCTCCGGCCTTCGGCCGGCCTGTAACCAGTTATATTGGTTACATGACGGAGCCCGCAATCGGTCTGGTCCTCCATTCATCCGAAGGAGTCGCCTACCGCTTCGATCCGGGCGCGCTCGCCCTCGAGTTGCTGCCGACGGGCGGCCCCGGCGCCTACGCGCGCCACGAGGTCCTCCACGAGCCCGCCGACCTGGTCCGCTGGGCGGTGGCGTGCCGGCTGCGCCCCGACCCGGGCGGCCTCGCCGTCTCCCCGGAGGACGTCGCCGCGGCCCGCTACCTGCGCGACGCGCTCTGGCACATAGCCGTCGCCCGCGTCCACGGGGAACCCCTCCCCGCCCCGGACCTCGTCGTCCTGAACGAGGCCGCCGCCTGGCGTCCCCCCGCCCTGCGTCTCGCCGCCGACGGGGGCCGCTCATGGCGTACCCCGGTCACCGGCACCCAGGTGCTGGCGGCCGTCGCACGGGACGCGGTGGAGCTCTTCTCCGGCCCCCACGCCGACCGCGTCCGCGAATGCTCCGCCCACGACTGCCGACTGGTCTTCGTGGACACCTCGCGCCCCGGCCGGCGTCGCTGGTGCGCCATGGAGCACTGCGGCAACCGCCACAAGGTCCGTGCCCACCGCTCCCGCAGGGAGGCGTACGAGGCGCCGGAAGGCTAGTGCCCGTGCGTGTGCCCGTGCGTGTGCCCGTGCGCCCGTGTGCCCGTGCGTCCGTGTGCGCGTGCGTGTGGACGCCGCCGCTCAGCCGGTGACGGCCCCGCGCGGCGCCGCCTCGTCGGGCACCACCGCGGCGTCGCGCACCGCGATCCGGCCGCGCCGTGCGGTCCGCAGCGCGTCCCAGGTCAGCAGGGCCAGGGCGAGCCAGACGAGGGCGAAGCCGGCCCAGCGCTCGGCCGGCATCTCCTCGTGGAACCAGAGCAGTCCGAGCCCGAACTGGAAGACCGGCGCGAGGTACTGCAGCATGCCCAGCATGCTCAGCGGGATGCGGATGGCCGCCGCGCCGAAGCAGATCAGCGGCACGGCGGTGACGACGCCGCACGCGGCGAGCAGGGCGGCGTGGCCGGCCCCGTGTGAGGCGAAGGTGGTGTCGCCGCGGGTGCCGAGGAAGGCCAGGTAGCCGAGCGCCGGCAGGAACTGGAGGGCCGTCTCGGCCGCCAGCGACTCCAGGCCGCCCATGCCGACCTTCTTCTTGATGAAGCCGTAGGTGGCGAAGGAGCAGGCCAGGGTCAGTGCGATCCAGGGCAGCCGCCCGTAGCCCAGGGTCAGCACCAGGACGGCGGCGGCGCCGACGCCCACGGCGGCCCACTGCGCGGGGCGCAGTCGCTCGTGCAGGACGAGGACGCCGAGGCCGATGGTGACGAGCGGGTTGATGAAGTAGCCCAGCGAGGTCTCGACGACGTGGCCGCTGTTGACGCCCCAGATGTACAGGCCCCAGTTCACGGATATGACGGCCGCCGCCACGGCCAGCAGCGCCAGGCGCCGCGGCTGGCGCAGGAGTTCGGGGACCCACGCCCAGCGGCGCATCACCAGCAGCACGAGGGAGACGACGACCAGCGACCAGACCATGCGGTGGGCGAGGATCTCGCCCGCGCCGGACGGTTCGAGGAGCGGCCAGTAGAGGGGGAAGAGCCCCCAGAGCCCGTAGGCGGCGAATCCGTACAGCAGACCGGCACGCTGCTCGTTCACTCGTTCCTCCCGGGGCGCTGGCCGACCGCTCGAAGGTAGCGTGCGGGGCATTCTCCCGTCATCTGCGTATCGCATGACGGTCATGACACCCTCGCCGCGGACCGGGAACGCACCGGGACCGGACGGACACGGGGCGGGGCCCCCGCGGCCGGAGGGGATCCGCCGCGGGGGCCCCGCCGTCCGGGCGGGCGGCCGGGGTCAGCCCTTGAGCGCCGCCGCGATCGTGTCCGCGAGCGGGGTGGTGGGACGTCCGATCAGCCGGGCGAGGTCGCCGCTGCCGCCCTGGAGGAGGCCGCGGGAGACGCCGGCGACGTCCACGTCGACGTAGATCCCGGCCACCGCCTCTGGCAGCCCGGCGCCGGTCAGGACCGCCAGGAAGGCGTCGGCGGGCAGGTCGGCGTAGGCGACCGGGCGGCCGGACTGCCGGGCCAGCTCGGCGGCGTACTCGGCCAGCGTCCAGGCCTCGTCCCCGCTGAGCTCGTACACCGCGTCCTCGTGCCCCTCGCCGGTCAGCACGGCGGCCGCGGCCGCCGCGTAGTCCTCGCGGGTGGCGGAGCCGATGCGGCCCTCGCCCGCGCTGCCCGCGACGCCGTGCTCCAGCTGGACGGCGATCTGCGCGGTGTAGTTCTCGGTGTACCAGCCGTTGCGCAGCAGCGTGTAGGTCAGCCCGGAGTCCAGCAGGGCCTGCTCGGTGGCCTGGTGCTCGGCGGCGAGCCGGAAGTCGGCGGCCGGCCCGCCGAGGACGCTGGTGTACGCGAGCCGGGCGACCCCCGCCTCCTTGGCGGCCTCGATCACGGCGGTGTGCTGCGCGACGCGCTGCCCGACCTCGCTGCCCGAGATCAGCAGCACCACGTCGCCCGCCCGGAAGGCGTCCTTGAGGGTCGCGGGCGCGTCGTAGTCGGCCACCCGGAGCTCCACGCCCCGGGCGGCGAGGTCCGCGGCCTTGTCCGCGTCCCGTACGACGGCCACGACCTGCTCGGCCGGGAGGTCGGCCAGCAGCCGCTCCACGACCAGCCGGCCCAGCTGTCCGGTGGCTCCGGTGACGACGATGCTCATGACGGGTTCACTCCAGTCCCTGATGTCCTTGTGCGTGATGACGGGACTAACCCTAGGGCCAGTACTAACTTCCAGAAAGTACCCACTTCAAAGTAAGCTAGTGGTATGGACGTAAGGGAAGAGCTCACCGCCGTGCTGCAGGCGCCCCCGGACGTGAACGCGCGCAACTGCCCCTCGCGGGTGATCCTCGAACACGTCACCAGCCGCTGGGGCGTGCTGGTGCTCGCCGCACTGACCGACGGCACCCTGCGCTTCAGCGAGCTGCGCCGCACGGTCGGCGGGGTCAGCGAGAAGATGCTCGCCCAGACCCTGCAGACCCTGGAGCGCGACGGCTTCGTGCACCGCGAGGCGCACCCCGTCATCCCGCCGCGCGTGGAGTACTCCCTCACCCCGCTCGGCAAGGAGGCAGCGGACCAGGTCTGGGCCCTGGCCCGCTGGACCGAGGGCCGCACGGAGCAGGTGATGGCGGCCCGCCGGGCGTACGACGAGGCCCGGACCTGATCGTCAGGCCCGGGCCCCGTATGGCCGCTGCGGTGGGTGCGGTCGGCGTGAAGGACGCGGTGGGTCAGCCCACGACCGTCCACGTGTCGTTGCCGGCCAGCAGTGCGGCGATGTCGCCCTTGCCGTGCTGCTCGACGGCCTGCTCCAGCTGCTCGGACATCAGCACGTCGTAGACCGGCCGTTCGGCGCTGCGGAACACGCCGATCGGCGTGTGGTGCAGCGTGTCGGGGTCGGCGAGCCTGGACAGGGCGAAGGCCGTCGTGGGCGACGCGGCGTGCGCGTCGTGCACCAGGACCTCGTCCTCGTTGGAGGCGTCGACGTCGACGACCTTCAGGTCGCCGGTGGCCCGGTCGCGTACGACCCCCTTGGCGTTGTCCGCGCCGAAGCGGATCTGCTCCCCGTGCTCCAGCCGGATCACCGCGTTCTCGGCGGAGGCCCGGTCCTTCAGCACCTCGAAGGCGTTGTCGTTGAAGATGTTGCAGTTCTGGTAGATCTCCACGAAGGCCGTGCCCGGGTGCGCGGCGGCCGCCCGCAGCACGCCCGTCAGGTGCTTGCGGTCGGAGTCGACGGTGCGCGCCACGAAGGAGGCCTCCGCGCCGAGCGCCAGCGAGACCGGGTTGAAGGGCGCGTCCAGCGAGCCCATCGGCGTCGACTTGGTGATCTTGCCGAGTTCGGAGGTCGGGCTGTACTGCCCCTTCGTCAGGCCGTAGATCCGGTTGTTGAAGAGCAGGATCTTGAGGTTCACGTTGCGCCGCAGCGCGTGGATCAGGTGGTTGCCGCCGATGGACAGCGCGTCGCCGTCACCCGTGACGACCCACACCGACAGGTCGCGCCGCGAGGCGGCGAGCCCGGTCGCGATGGCCGGGGCACGGCCGTGGATGGAGTGCATCCCGTAGGTGTTCATGTAGTACGGGAAGCGGGAGGAGCAGCCGATCCCGGAGACGAAGACGATGTTCTCCCGGGCCAGGCCCAGTTCGGGCATGAAGCCCTGCACGGCGGCGAGGATCGCGTAGTCACCGCAGCCGGGGCACCAGCGCACTTCCTGGTCCGACTTGAAGTCCTTCATGGACTGTTTGGCTTCGGCCTTGGGGACCAGGGACAGCGCCGGCAGCCCCGGCGTGCGGTGTTCGACGGCAGGCGCCTCAGACATCTGCGCTCTCCTCCTGGATGGCGGCAGCGAGTTGCTCGGCCTTGAAGGGCAGGCCGGTGACCTGGGTGTGCGAGCGGGCGTCGACCAGGTACTTCGCCCGCAGCAGGTGGGCGAGCTGGCCGAGGTTCATCTCCGGGACCACTACCTTCTGGTAACGCCCGAGGACCTCCCCGAGATTCCTCGGGAAGGGGTTCAGATGGCGCAGATGGGCCTGCGCGACCGCGCCCCCTGCGCCCCTGATGCGCCGTACGGCCGCCGTGATCGGCCCGTACGTCGAGCCCCAGCCGATCACCAGCGTCCGCGCCTGGCCGTCCGGGTCGTCGACGACGACGTCGGGCACCTCGATGCCGTCGATCTTGGCCTGCCGGGTGCGCACCATCAGGTCGTGGTTGGCCGGGTCGTACGAGATGTGCCCCGTGCCGTCCTGCTTCTCGATGCCGCCGATCCGGTGCTCCAGACCGGGGGTGCCCGGCACCGCCCAGGGGCGCGCCAGGGTCTCGGGGTCGCGCAGGTACGGCCAGAACTCCTCGGTGCCGTCCTCCGCCACGTGGTTGGGCGTCGTCGCGAACTGCACCCGCAGGTCGGGCAGCTCGTCCAGCTCGGGGACCCGCCACGGCTCGGAGCCGTTGGCCAGGTAGCCGTCGGAGAGCAGGAGGACCGGGGTGCGGTAGGTCAGCGCGATGCGGGCCGCCTCCAGCGCCACGCCGAAGCAGTCGCCGGGGGTGCTCGGCGCCACGATCGGGACCGGCGCCTCGCCGTTGCGCCCGTACATCGCCTGCAGCAGGTCGGCCTGCTCGGTCTTGGTCGGCAGGCCCGTCGAGGGCCCGCCGCGCTGGATGTCGACGACCAGCAGCGGCAGCTCGAGCGAGACCGCGAGGCCGATGGTCTCCGACTTCAGCGCGACACCCGGGCCGGAGGTGGTCGTGACGGCCAGCGAGCCGCCGAAGGCCGCGCCAAGAGCGGCGCCGATGCCGGCGATCTCGTCCTCGGCCTGGAAGGTGCGCACGCCGAAGTTCTTGTGCTTGCTCAGCTCGTGCAGGATGTCCGAGGCCGGGGTGATCGGGTACGAGCCCAGGAAGAGCGGCAGGTCCGCCTGGCGGCTCGCGGTGACCAGGCCGTACGACAGCGCCAGGTTCCCCGAGATGTTGCGGTAGGTGCCCGCGGGGAAGGCCGCCTCGGCCGGGGCCACCTCGTAGCTGACCGCGAAGTCCTCGGTCGTCTCGCCGAAGTTCCAGCCCGCGCGGAAGGCCGCGACGTTCGCCTCGGCCAGCTCGGGCTTCTTCGCGAACTTCTTGCGCAGGAAGTCCTCGGTGCCCTCGGTGGGCCGGTGGTACATCCACGACAGCAGCCCGAGCGCGAACATGTTCTTGCTGCGCTCGGCCTCCTTGCGGGTCAGCGGGAAGTCCTTGAGCGCCTCGACCGTCAGGGTGGTCAGCGGCACCGGGTGCACCGCGTAGGCCGACAGCGAGCCGTCCTCCAGCGGCGAGGCCGCGTAGCCGACCTTGGCCATCGCGCGGGTGGTGAACTCGTCCGTGTTGACGATGACCTCCGCGCCGCGCGGCAGGTCCCCGATGTTCGCCTTCAGTGCCGCCGGGTTCATCGCGACCAGGACGTTCGGGGCGTCACCCGGGGTGAGGATGTCGTGGTCGGCGAAGTGCAGCTGGAAGCTCGACACGCCCGGCAGGGTGCCTGCCGGAGCCCGGATCTCGGCCGGGAAGTTCGGCAGGGTGGACAGATCGTTGCCGAACGACGCCGTTTCCGAGGTGAACCGATCTCCCGTGAGCTGCATGCCGTCGCCGGAGTCCCCGGCGAAACGGATCACCACCCGATCGAGCTTCCTGGTCTCCTTGGCCGGTTTCCGCTGCTCTCCCAGAACGGGACGATCGGGGGTTGTCGGGCTGCTGACCTGGCTGGTCACTGAATCGGACCTCCTTCGAGGCGGCGGCTCACGACCGGGGCCGTGACCTTGTGTCCCACGCGCCATCGTACGTGGGTAAGGGTCGCCTTCCCGGGTCTTCCCGCATCGTGAACGCCGCGCTGGGCTCCCTTTGTGCCCTGATGGGTCACGGTCACCGCCCCCCGGAGCCCGTGCTGCCTGCTTCCTCCATATGGGACGCCTTCCGGCGCCGCTCCGGTTCTACGCCTCCGCGGGATCCTCTGACGATACGTCAGAGGATCAGGAATTGAGGTACGTGAGCACGGCCAGGACACGCCGGTGGTCGCCCTCGCTGGGGGCCAGCCCCAGTTTGAGGAAGATGTTGCTGACGTGCTTCTCCACCGCGCCGTCGCTCACCACCAGCTGCTTGGCGATCGCGGAGTTCGTCCGTCCCTCCGCCATCAGCCCCAGCACCTCGCGCTCCCGCGGGGTGAGGCCGGCCAGTACGTCCTGCTTGCGGCTGCGTCCCAGCAGCTGCGCGACCACCTCCGGGTCCAGGGCGGTACCGCCGCCGGCCACCCGTACGACCGCGTCGACGAACTCCCGGACATCGGCTACCCGGTCCTTGAGCAGATACCCGACCCCGCGGGAACTGGCGGCCAGCAGCTCGGTGGCGTACCGCTCCTCCACGTACTGCGACAGCACGAGCACGCCCAGCCGCGGGTGGTCGCGGCGCAGCCGCACTGCGGCGCGCACGCCCTCGTCGGTGTGGGTCGGCGGCATCCGCACGTCGGCCACGACCACGTCGGGCACCGCGCCCTCGGCGGCGAGCTCGCCGATCACCTTCAGCAGGGCCTCACCGTCACCGACCCCGGCGACGACCTCGTGCCCGCGGTCGGTCAGCAGGCGGGTCAGTCCCTCCCTCAGCAGCACCGAATCCTCGGCGATGACCACCCGCACCCTGTCCTCCACCGCTACCGGCTCCCCCGTGTCGACGTCGACGTGCTGTCCCTCCCCAGCATTCCAGCTTCCGGCGGCGGGCACACGGCCTTGCCGCCGGGGGCGGAGTGCGGGGAGGGACGGAGGGGGGCGCGGTCAGCGTCCTCTCGGTTCTTCCGGTCTTCCCGGTCCTACTGGTCCTTGCGGTTCTTGCGGTTCTCCCGGCGCTTCCGGCTCCTGCGGCCGAGCTGCCCGGCGGTGCCCCGCGGGGTCAGGTCCGCCAGGGCAGCTCGGCCGCGACGGTGGTCGGGCCGCCGGCGGGGGAGTCCACCGCGAGGACGCCGTCCACCGCCCCCAGCCGCTCGGCGAGCCCGGCCAGGCCGGAGCCGCGCGCCGTGGAGGCGCCGCCGCGCCCGTTGTCGACGACGTGGATCATCAGCCGGTCCCCGGAGCGCCACAGGTCGACCGTGGCGCGCGAGGCGCCGCTGTGCTTGCTGATGTTCTGCAGCAGCTCGGAGACGGTGAAGTACGCGATGCCCTCGATCGCCGGCACCGGCCGCCCCGGCAGGTCCACGCTCACCTGCACCGGCACGGTGCAGCGCGCCGCGAGGGAGGACAGGGCGGCGTCCAGGCCGCGGTCGGTGAGGACGGCCGGGTGGATGCCGCGGGCCAGGTCGCGCAGCTCCTGGAGGGCCAGCTTCACCTCGCCGTGCGCCTCCTCGACCATGGTGGCCGCCGCCTTCGGGTCCTCCTGCAGCTTCTCCTTGGCCAGGCCCAGGTCCATGGCGAGCGCCACGAGCCGGGCCTGGGCCCCGTCGTGCAGGTCGCGCTCGATGCGGCGCAGGTCGGCGGCGGCGGTGTCCACCACCGTGCCGCGGTCCGACTCCAGTTCCGTGACGCGGCTGGCCAGCCGCGAGGGCCCAAGCAGCCCGGCGACCAGGCCCCGGTCGACGTACGCCATGCCCCGGATCAGCCAGGGGGTGGCCAGGACCAGGAGCAGCCCCAGCACGGAGGTCATGGCCACCTCGAACGGCGAGTCCAGCCACCAGCCGTTGCCGTTGCCGTCCCCGTACAGCTGGAGCCCGGGCTGGTCGGTGTAGGCCGGGAACACCCACTGCCACAGCGGGTACGTGAGGAGCCCCCAGCCGTAGGTGAAGAAGGAGATGGCCACGGAGAAGGTGAACACGCCCCACGGGAAGTGCACGAAGAAGTACAGGATGTGCCGCCAGGAGGCGCCGCTGGTCAGCTGGCCGCCGAGCCACGACATGAAGCCCTGGCCCGGCCGCCGGCGCAGCGGTTCCGGCGCGGCCACGTCGATGCGCAGGCACTGGCGGGCCCGCTCGCGCTCCACGACGCCGAGCCCCCGGCACCCGGCCAGCATCACGGCGAGGACGGGCAGTCCGAGGAAGGTGACCAGCAGGCCCGCGCCCAGCGACAGCATCGTCACCGTGAAGACGAAGCCGATGATGCCCATCGGCAGGTTCAGCAGGAGATACAGGAACTCGCGCCAGGTGCGGGCCTCGATCGGCGCGCGCAGCGCCGCGGGCAGCCGGTGCTCGCGCGGCTCCGGGAAACCGTATGCCATGGTCACGTCCGTCCTCTTCGTCGTACCTCTGCGTCCGCTGGTGATGCCTCCAGCCTCGTCCTGCGGGGCCCTCGCGCCCATGGTGCGGATCGGCGTCTTGGACCTGGGGAAAACCCCACCCCCGCGGTGCGGCGGCCGGGACCCGGGCGGTGTCAGCGGGGGAGCCGCAGCGCCAGCCCGTCGAGGACGACGTCCAGGCCGTAGGCGAACTTGGCCTCGCGCAGCGCGACCGGGTCCTCGAGGGCGGCCGTGGGGTCGGCATAGGAGCCGGACAGGTGGTCGTGGGGGGCCGCGGCGGCCTGGGCGGCGGGCATGAGACGGGCGATGAAGCCGGCCTCGGTCTCGCCGGAGCGGGCGACCGTGGTGAGCCAGGCGGCCTCCGTGGTGCTCATGCCGATCACGTAGCTCAGGAGGGTGTCGATCGCCCGGCTCGGCTCGGGGAAGCCGGCGGCGGCGAACAGGGCGGCCAGCCGCTCGGAGTACGACATGAGGTTGGGGCCGAGGTAGGCGAGGCCCGCCTGGCCCAGGACCGAGGACAGCCACGGGTGGCGCAGCGCCGTCGCGCGGAAGGACCCGGCGGCCTCGGTGACCGCGGCGCGCCAGTCCGCCCCGCCGGCGGCGGGGACGGCGATCTCGGCGGCCACCTCGTCGACGGCCAGTTCCATCAGCTCGTCCTTGGTCGCGACGTGCCGGTAGAGGGAGGTCGCGCCGGCGTTCAGCCGGGCCCCCAGCTTGCGCATGCTGAGGGCCTCGACGCCCTCGGCGTCCAGCATGGCGATCGCCTCGCGGACGATCGCGCCGCGGCTGAGCGCGGGCTGGTCGGCCTCGCGCTGCTGCCGGGCCCACACGGACGGGATCGGGCTCGGCTTCGTCCTGGCGGCCATGGCGCTCCTTGGGGACCGGGGTGCGGGCGGATTGCTGCGTACGGCGTTCGCATTCAGCGTACAGGAGCGAGTGTTGCGCACACCGTTCCGCCGTGCGTACAGTGTTCGCACCGAAGGAACGGTGTACGCACGAGCCGATGCCCGAAAGGACGCCCCATGGAGACCCGCAACCCCCGCCGCTGGTGGATCCTGATCGTGCTGTGCCTCAGCTCGCTGGTGCTGGTGGTCGACAGCATGGCGCTGACCGTGGCGGTGCCCGCGATGACCGGGGACATCGGCGCGAGCGCCCAGGACACGCAGTGGATCCTCGACTCCTACATCCTGGTCTTCGCCGGGCTGCTGCTGGCCTCGGGAAGCCTCGGGGACCGGTTCGGGCGCCGGAAGGTGATGCTCGTCGGGCTGCTGCTCTTCGGGGCGGCCTCCCTGGCGGCCACCTTCTGCACCAGCCCCGGAGAGGTCATCGCCGTACGGGTCGCGATGGGCGTCGGCGGCGCGCTGATCATGCCCTCGACGCTGTCGATCCTCATCACCGTCTTCGACGAGGAGGAGCGCGGCAGGGCCATGGCGGCGTGGAGCTCGGTGTCGATGCTCGGCCTGGTCGGCAGCCCGGTGCTCGGCGGCGTGCTGATCGACCACTTCTCCTGGCACGCGATCTTCCTGATCAACGTCCCGGTCGTCGCGCTCGCCGTCGCCGCCGGCCTCACCCTCATGCCGGAGTCCAAGGGCCCGTGGAGCAAGCCCGACCCGCTCGGCGCGGTGCTGTCCGCGGCCGGCATGACCGCCCTGGTCTGGTGGATCATCGAGCTCCCGCAACACGGCGCCTTCGGCGGCCGCTCCGGGATCACCCTGGCCGTCGCCGTCCTCGCCCTCGGCGCCTTCGTGGTCTGGGAGAACGTCACCTCCGCGCCGATGGTCCCCCTGGTCCTGTTCCGGCACCGCAACTTCAGCGGCGGCTCGCTCTCGCTGACCCTGGTCCAGATCGGCAACGGCGGCCTGCTGCTGGTGTTCACCCAGTACCTGCAGTTCGTGCTGGGCTACTCGCCGGTCAAGGCGGGTGTCGCCTTCGTGCCGCTGGCCGTCGCCGCGCTGGCCGGCAACGTCCTGGGCACCACGTTCGCCGCGCGGATCGGCAACCGCCTGCTGATCCTCGGCGGCATGCTCGTCATGGCCTCCTCCTTCGCGCTGCTGACCACCGTCTCGGCCGGCACGGGCTTCGCCGTCCCGGCGGCCGCCCTCGGCCTGCTCGGCCTCGGCGCGGGCCTGGCGATGCCGGCCGCCGTCGGCGCCCTCATGGCCACCATCCCCGCGGAGAAGGCGGGGGTCGGCTCCGCCCTGAACGACACCATCCAGCAGGCCGGTACCGCGCTCGGCATCGCGATCCTCGGCTCGCTGCTGGCGAGCGGCTTCGCCCGCCAGATGCCCGCCGGCACCCCCGAGGAGGCGAGGCACTCCATCGCCGGCGCGCTGGCCGTCGCCCAGGGCGACAGCGGGATGGTCCGCGCGGCCCGGGAGGCGTTCACCGCCTCGATGTCGGCCACCTTCACCATCAGCGCGATCGGCGTCCTCGCCGCCGCCCTGCTGGCAGCCCTGGTCATGCGCGACAGCAGGCCCGAGCCCTCCACCACCCCGGCGCAGGAGGCGGAACTCGCCGCCTGACGCAGGCACGGAAGGCCGGTGCCCTCACTGGAGGGCACCGGCCTTCCCGCACGCGGCTCAGCCCCGGTCGCGCCAGGGCAGCTCGGCCGTCACCGTCGTCGGGCCGCCGGCCGGGGAGTCGATCACCAGCAGGCCGTCCACCGCGTCCAGCCGTTCGGCCAGACCGCCCAGCCCGCCGCCGTCCGACGCGCTCGCCCCGCCCCGCCCGTCGTCGCGGACCTGGATCATCAGCCGGCCGTCCGAGCGCCACAGCTCGACGACGGCCCGGCGCGCCCCGCTGTGCTTGCTGATGTTCTGCAGCAGCTCGGAGACGGTGAAGTACGCGATGCCCTCGATCGCCGGCGCCGGCCGGCCCGCCAGGTCCACCTGGACCTGCACCGGCACCGTGCACCGGGCGGCCACCGAGGACAGGGCGGCGTCCAGGCCGCGGTCGGTGAGGACGGCCGGGTGGATGCCGCGGGCCAGGTCGCGCAGCTCCTGGAGGGCCAGCTTCACCTCTCCGTGGGCGTCGCCGACCATCCTCGCCGCGGCCTCCGGGTCCTCCTGCAGCTTCTCCTTGGCCAGGCCCAGGTCCATGGCGAGCGCCACGAGCCGGGCCTGGGCCCCGTCGTGCAGGTCGCGCTCGATGCGGCGCAGGTCGGCTGCGGCGGTGTCCACCACCGTGCCGCGGTCCGACTCCAGCTCGGCGATCCGCCGCTCCAGCTCGTCGGAGGGCGACAGCAGGCCGCGGACCATCGCGCGGTCCGCGTTGGCCAGTCCCCGGGCGATGAACGGCAGCACGGGCCACGCCACGAAGAGCGAGGTCAAGGCGACGGTGAAGGTCGCGATCCCCCACGGCAGCCGGATGAAGAAGTACAGGGCGTGCCGCCACCCCACCGGGTCCTTCAGCGAGGTCCACAGCCAGGGGAAGAACCCCATCCGCCCGGGACGCAGCGACCGGGGCTCGTCCACGGCCACCCCGAGCATGCCGCGCGCCCGTATCCGCTCCAGCCGCCCCAGCAGCCGGCACCCGGCCAGTCCCAGCGCCAGCAGCGGCAGGCCGACCACGGTCACCGACAGCCCGACGCCGAGGTAGAGCACGACGGCGACGTAGACGAAGCCCACGAGGTCCACGGGCAGGTTCGCCAGGAGATACGCGATCTCCTTCCACGTCACGGCGTCGAAGGCGAAGCGCGCCGGCGGCAGCGGGGCGGCTTCCCCGCGCTGGGAGTTGATGGTCATGACGCCAAGCCTGCCGGGGACCGGGCGGCCACCGCCATGGGGTGCGCCTGCCAGGACAAGGTGGGGTTATCCGTACCACCGGTCAGGACGGGTGGTTCCGCTCCGGGAGGCAGGGCCTAGACTCCGTTCGTACAGATCGTCTAAAGATCCACCGGGATCGCTGGACAACGCGCTTACGACGAGAAACGAGGGGCGGACGGACGTGGACTACTTCCACGGCTACTCGGTCGTCGGACTGGTCGCGGTGCTCGGGGTGCTCTTCGTGACCGTGGCCTTCGGGGCCGGTCGCCTGCTGCGGCCCGTCGTGCCGACGCAGGAGAAGATGCTCACGTACGAGTGCGGCGTCGACCCCGTCGGAGAGGGCTGGGCGCACACCCAGATCCGCTACTACGTCTACTCCTTCCTGTACGTCGTCTTCGCGGTCGACGCGATCTTCCTCTTCCCCTGGGCGACGGTGTTCGCCGCCGAGGGGTACGGCGGCACCACGCTGGTCGAGATGTTCGTCTTCCTCGGCTTCCTCGCCGTCGGTCTGCTCTACGCCTGGAAGAAGGGCGTCCTGGAATGGACGTGACCGATGTGACCGATGTGAGCACTCCCGAGTACCTGCCGGAGCCGCGCCGCCTCGGTACGCTCGCGCGGCTGGCACCCGAGCCGATGAAGGTGGTCCTGAACTGGGGCCGCCGCTACAGCCTGTGGGTCTTCAACTTCGGGCTCGCCTGCTGCGCCATCGAGTTCATCGCCGCGTCCATGGCCCGGCACGACTTCATCCGGCTCGGCGTGATCCCCTTCGCGCCCGGCCCGCGCCAGGCCGACCTCATGATCGTCTCGGGCACCGTCACCGACAAGATGGCCCCGGCCGTGAAGCGCCTGTACGAGCAGATGCCCGAGCCGAAGTACGTCATCTCCTTCGGCGCCTGCTCCAACTGCGGCGGCCCCTACTGGGACTCGTACTCCGTGACCAAGGGCGTCGACCAGATCATCCCCGTCGACGTCTACGTGCCCGGCTGCCCGCCGCGGCCCGAGGCGCTACTCCAGGGCATCCTCAAGCTCCAGGAGAAGATCGCCCGCGAGTCGCTCGGCGAGCGCTACGGCGACGGGGGCACCCCGCCCGCGTCCACCGCCGCGCTGCGCAGCGGCCTGGTCCAGGCCCCGCCGCCGCCCGGGGAGGCCGCGAAGTGACCACGCCCTTCGACCGGCTCCCCGAGCCGGACGCCGTCGCCGAGGTCTTCGGCGCCGAGGCCACGGCGGAGGAGGCGTACGGCCTGCTGACCGTCGACGTCCCCGCCGCCTCCTGGACCGACGCCCTGCGGGCCGCCCGGGACACCCTCGGCTGCACCTTCTTCGACTGGCTCAGCGCCGTCGACGAAGGCGGCACCGGGTTCCGGGTCTGCGCCCACGTGGTGGCCCCCGCGGTCGGCTCCGTGCGGCGCCTGATGATCCGTACGACCGTCCCGCACGAGGCCCCGGCCCTGCCGACCGCCGTCGGCGTCTACGCGGGCGCCGCCTGGCACGAGCGCGAGACGCACGAGATGTTCGGCGTCGACTTCACCGGCCACCCGCACCTGGTGCCGCTGCTGCTGCCCGAGGGCTTCGAGGGGCATCCGCTGCGCAAGGACTTCGTGCTGGCGGCGCGCGTCGCCAAGGCGTGGCCGGGCGCGAAGGAGCCGGGCGAATCCGAGCACGGCGGGCCCAAGCGCCGCCAGATGCTGCCGCCGGGCGTGCCCGACCCCAACGAGTGGGGCCCGCTGAAGGGGCAGTTGCCGCCCGCCCCGGCGAGGCCCGCCCGTACCCCGCGCGCGGCCGGTGCCGCCGGAGCCGCCGGTGCGGCGGGCGCCGCGGAGCGTCCCGCCCGGCGCACCCGCAGCGTCACCGAGGGCTCCGCGAGCCAGACCCCTGCCGCGGCCCCTGCCGCCACCCCGCGCCGCACCCGCTCGGCGGGCGACGGCTCCGTCAGCCAGGCCGGCACCGCCGGGACCCCGGCGGCTCCCGGGACCCCCGCGGTTCCTGCGGAGCCCGCGACGCCCCGCAAGCGCACCCCGGACGCGCCCTGGGACGTCCCCCGCGACCCCGAACCGGCCGCCGCCCCGGCAGCGGAAGCACAGCCCGACGCCAAACCCGCCCCGGCAGCGGAAGCGCAGCCGGAACCGGCGAAACCCGCGACCGCACCGGACGAGGGCCGGGACGGCGGACCCGCTCGGCCCACCGCGGACGCCGACACCCCCGGCACCAGCCCGGACACCCCGGACACCCCGGACACCCCCGGCAACGACGACGCAGAAGGAGGCAGCACACCGTGAGCGACGCCCTCGAAGTGATCCTCCGGCTGCTCGCCGTGCTCGTCGCCTTCCTCGTCCTGCCCCTCGTCGTCGGCCAGACCGAGCACAAGGTCATGGCCCACATGCAGGGCCGCCTCGGACCCATGTACGCCGGCGGCTTCCACGGCTGGGCCCAGCTCGTCGCCGACGGCGTGAAGTTCGCGCAGAAGGAGGACGTGGTCCCGGCCGACGCGGACCGGAAGATCTTCCAACTCGCGCCCGCCGTCGCGCTGCTGCCCTACCTCCTGGTCATCGTCGCGATCCCGGTCGGCCCCGGCGGACTCGTCGGCCAGGACATCGACGCGGGCCTGTTCTTCGTGCTCGCCGTCATGGGCGTCGGCGTGCTCGGCTCCCTCATGGCCGGCTGGGCCTCCGCCAACAAGTTCTCCCTCCTCGGCGGTCTGCGCACCGCCGCGCAGCTGATGTCGTACGAGCTGCCGATGCTGCTCGCCGCCGCGTCCGTCGCCATGGCGGCCGGGACGCTTTCGCTGCCCGGCATCGTCGACGCGTACGCCTGGTGGTGGACGCCGTGGCAGCTGATCGGCGCCTTCGTGTTCTTCACCGCCGGCCTCGCCGAACTCCAGCGGCCGCCCTTCGACATGCCCGTCGCGGACTCCGAGATCATCTTCGGTGCCTACACCGAGTACACGGGCATGCGCTTCGCCCTGTTCCTGCTCGCCGAGTACGCCGGCATCGTCGTGCTGTGCGGCCTGACCACCGTCCTGTTCCTCGGCGGCTGGCACGGCCCCTGGTCCGGCAGCCTCGGCTGGCTGTGGACGCTGCTCAAGACCGCGGCCCTGGCCTTCGTCGTCATCTGGCTCCGGGTCACGTACCCGCGCCTGCGCGAGGACCAGCTGCAGAGGTTCGCCTGGACCGTCCTCATCCCGCTCGCCCTGGCCCAGATCGCGCTCACCGGCGTGGTGAAGGTGGTGATCTCCTGATGGGCATCCCCGGTTCCGGCCTGGCCAAGGGCCTCGCCGTCACCTTGCGCACGATGACCCGGCGCTCGCACACCGCGCAGTACCCCGACGTGCAGCCCGAGCTGCCGCCCCGCAGCCGCGGCGTGATCGCGCTGTTCGAGGAGAACTGCACGGTCTGCATGCTGTGCGCCCGTGAGTGCCCCGACTGGTGCATCTACATCGACTCCCACAAGGAGACGGTGCCCGCCGTCACCCCCGGCGGCCGCGAGCGCAGCCGCAACGTGCTGGACCGCTTCGCCATCGACTTCTCGCTCTGCATGTACTGCGGCATCTGCATCGAGGTGTGCCCCTTCGACGCCCTGTTCTGGTCGCCGGAGTTCGAGTACGCGGAGACCGACATCCTCGACCTCACCCACGAGCGCGACAAGCTGCGCGAGTGGATGTGGACGGTGCCGGCCCCGCCGCCGCTCGACCCGGCCGCCGAGGAGCCCAAGGAGCTCGGTGCCGCCCGCAAGGCCGCGGAGAAGGCCGCCGCCGCGGTCGCCGCCGCCGAGGCCGGGCCCGAGGCCGGGCAGCCGGGGGGAGACGCGTGAACCTCTCCGCGGCCCACCCCGGTTTCCTGTCCCCGACCGGGGTCGAGATCGTCTTCCTCCTCGTCGGCGTCGCGACCCTCGCCGCCGCCGTCGTCAGCGTCACCACCAAGCAGCTGGTGCACGCCGCGCTCTGGCTGGTCGTCGCGCTCGGCGGCGTCGCCGTCGAATACCTGCTGCTCACCGCCGAGTTCATCGCCTGGGTGCAGGTGCTGATCTACGTCGGGTCGGTCGTGGTGCTCGTCCTGTTCGGGCTGATGCTCACCAAGGCGCCCATCGGCCGCTCCCCGGACGCCGATTCGGGCAACCGGATCGCGGCGCTGGCCGTGGCCGTCGCCGCAGCGGGCACGCTGGTGTGGGTCGTGGTGGACGCCTTCCGGGCCACCTGGATCGACGTGGACGGCGCCGCGCAGGGCTCCACCAAGGTCACCGGCCAGATCCTCTTCCGTCACTGGGTGCTGCCGTTCGAGGCGCTGTCGGTGCTCCTGCTCGCCGCGCTCGTCGGTGCGATCGTCCTGTCCCGCAAGCAGTCCCGTCAGCAGCCGGGGGAGCGCTGATGCATCTCGCCTATCCCGCCGTCCTCGCCGTCCTCCTGTTCTCCGTCGGCCTGTACGGCGTCCTCGCCCGGCGCAACGCGATCCTCGTCCTGATGTCGGTCGAGCTGATGCTGAACGCGGTCAACCTCAACCTGGTCGCCTTCGACGTCTGGCTCCGCGACACCCTCCACGCCGGGCAGGCGCTGACGCTGTTCGTCATCGTCATCGCCGCCGCCGAGATCGGCATCGGCCTCGCCATCGTCCTGCTGGTGTACCGCAACCGGGGCAGCTCGGACGTCGACCGCCTCACCGACCTCGCCGAGCACGACCCGCACGACCCGCAGGGCGAAGGGGACGGGCGCTCCGCACCCGAAGAGAAGGCCGAGGCCGCAGCGTGACCCTGACGACCCTCGCCGTCCTCGTCCCCCTCCTCCCCTTCCTCGGCGCCGTCGGCGGTCTGCTGCTCGGCCGCACCGCCCCCGGCTTCGTCCGGCCGCTGGCCGTGCTGCCCACCGCGACCGCATTCGTGCTGGCGGTGGTCGTCGCCGTACGGCAGGGCAGCGGCCCGGCCACCGACGCCGCGACCCGGCTCACGCCGACCGGCTCGGTACCGATCGACCTCGCCCTGCACCTCGACGGCTTCGCGGTCCTCATCGCCGTCCTCGTCGGCCTGGTCGCCACCTGCGTGCAGCTGTACTCCACGGCCTACCTGCGCCACGACCCGCGCTACGCCTCCTACTCGGCCCTGGTCTCCCTCTTCACCGCAGCCATGTTCCTGGTCGTCTACACCGGCGACCTGATGGTGCTGCTGGTCGGCTGGGAGGTCATGGGCATCTGCTCGTACTTCCTGGTCGGCCACTACTGGGAGACCGAGGTCGCCCGGGCCGCCTCGCTCAAGGCCTTCCTGGTCACCAAGCTCGGCGACGTCCCCTTCCTGATCGGCGTCTTCGCGCTCGCCGCCGACGCCGGGACGTTCCGGATCAACGGCATCCTCACCGCGGCCACCCACGGCGGGATCGCGCACCCGACCCTCGTCGGCCTGCTGCTGCTCGCCGGTGTCGCCGGCAAGTCGGCGCAGTTCCCGCTGCACACCTGGCTGCCCGACGCGATGGCCGGCCCCACCCCGGTGTCCGCGCTGATCCACGCCGCCACGATGGTCGCGGCCGGCATCTACCTCGTCGCCCGGCTGCTGCCGGTCTTCGAGGCCTCCACCGTCACCCTCGCGGTGCTCGGCGTGCTGGCCGCCGTCACCATGATCGGCTCCGGTCTGGCCGCGCTCGCCCAGGACGACATCAAACGCGTGCTCGCCTACTCGACGATCGGTCAGCTCGGCTACATGGCTGCCGCCCTCGCCGTCGGCGACCGCAGCGCCGCCGTGTTCCACCTGGTCTCGCACGGTGCCTTCAAGGCCCTCCTCTTCCTCGCCGCCGGCGTCGTCATCCACGCCGCCGGCACCAACTCGCTGGCCGCGATGTCCCGCATGGGCGACCTCGGCAAGCGCGTCCCCGACGCCATGTGGACCATGGGCATCGCGCTCGCCGCCCTGGCCGCGATCCCGCCCTTCTCCGGCTTCTTCTCCAAGGAGTCGGTGCTGCGGGCGGCCGAGCACGCCGCCTCCGGCCACGCCGAGGGCGTCCCGTCGGCCGTCGGCTGGCTCGTCCTCGTCGCCGCGCTGGTCACCGCCGTGCTCACCGCGGGCTACGCCACGCGCCTGTTCCTCCTGGCCTTCCGCGGCCAGGGCGCCGCGGCCCCCCAGGCCCACGGCAAGGAACCGGCCGTCATGACCGCCGTGCTGTGGGTGCTGGCGATCCCCACCCTCGCCTTCGGTGCCGTCTCCCTCGTGCCGAAGTTCTTCGACCTCCCCGCCTGGCTCGACGGCAACGAGCTCGCCCCGACCCTGGTCACCTCGATCCTCGGCGTCGGCCTCGCCGTCGTCGGCATCCTGGCGACCTACGGCGCCTGGCAGGCCACCGCGACCCGCCGCGGCGCGCCCATGGGGGCCCTGGTCCCCGCGGCGGCCGACGAGGAGCCGGCGCTCACCGAGGCCGCCGCCTCGCAGACCCACGAACAGGTCTACGGTGACGTCGCCGCCGCCCGGGACCCCGGCGACCCCGGACGTCTGCTGCTCGGCCCGCTCTTCGAGCCCGCCTCGCACGGCTTCCGCCTCGACGCCCTGTACGCGGCGCTCTTCGTCCGTCCCGTGCTCGCCGCCTCCGGCCTCGTCCGCTTCCTCGACCGCGAGGTCGTCGAGACGTACGTCCGCGGCGCGGGCGGACTGCCCCGGCTGCTCGGCGCGCTCGTGCGCCGCACCCAGACGGGCAACGTGCAGACCTACATCAGCGTGCTGCTGGCCGGCTCCGTGATCCTCGCCGTCCTCGTCGCCGTCGGAGCGTGAGCCGTGAACGACACCGTCCTCCAGTACGTCCTCGCGGCCGCCGTCGTCCTGCCGCTGCTCGGCGCCGCGGCGGCCCTGCTGCCGCCCCCGCCCGGTCTGCGGGGGAAGGACCCCGACCAGGCCGTGCTGCGCCACGGCGTCACCGTCACCGGTCTCGTCCTCGCCCTGAGCATCGTCCTCGCCGTGGGCTTCGACCACGACCACCCCGCGACGATGCAGGCGAGCACCGACATCAGCTGGATCCCGGCCCTCGGCATCCGCATCCACCTCGGCATCGACGGCATCAGCCTCCCCCTCCTCGTCCTGAGCGCGCTGCTGACCTTCCTCTGCGCGCTCTACAGCTACTTCAAGATGCCCGCGGGCCCGTCCCCGAAGGCCTTCGTGGCGCTCCTGCTCCTCCTGGAGACGGGCACGCTCGCCACCTTCGCCGTGCTCGACCTGCTGCTCTTCTTCCTCGCCTTCGAGACGGTCCTCATCCCGATGTACTTCCTCATCGCCCGCTGGGGCGGCGAGAACCGGGAGAAGTCCGCCCTGCGCTTCATCCTCTACACACTGCTCGGCTCCGTGATCATGCTGCTCGGCCTGCTCCTCATCGGGCTGAAGGCGGGCACATTCGACATGGTGGCACTCGCCACTGACAGTGGCCCCGGAGCAGCTCTCAGTCACTCCACGCAACTGGTCGCCGTCCTCGCCATCGGCCTCGGCCTCGCCGTCAAGACCCCGATGTGGCCGCTGCACAGCTGGCTCCCCGACGCCCACACCGCCGCCCCCACGGTCGGCTCGGTGCTCCTGGCCGGCGTCCTGCTCAAGATGGGCACGTACGGCTTCGTGCGGATCCTGCTGCCCATCGCCCCCGAGGGCATGCAGACCTTCGCGCCCTACCTGGCCGCCTTCGGGGTCGTCGGCATCGTCTACGGGTCGCTGGCCTGCCTGGCCCTGGCCCGCCGCGGCGCCGGAGGCGACCTCAAGCGCCTCATCGCGTACAGCTCCGTCGGGCACATGGGCTTCGTGCTGCTCGGCATCGCCAGCCTGACCACCACCGGCGTCAACGGCGCGCTCTTCGCCAACATCGCCCACGGACTCATCACCGGCCTGCTCTTCTTCCTGGTCGGCGCCCTCAAGGACCGCTACGGCACCACCGACCTCGACGGCCTCGCGGGGCAGACCGGCGCCGCGCTGTACGGCAAGGCCCCCCGCATGGGCGGCCTGCTGGCCTTCGCCGCCGTCGCCTCCCTCGGCCTGCCGGGCCTGGCAGGCTTCTGGGGCGAGATGCTCGCGATGTTCGGCTCCTTCAAGCCCGCCCCGGGCCTGGACCGCGGCGCCTACCTCGTCTTCACCGCGGTCGCGGCCTTCGGCACCCTGCTCACCGCCGCGTACCTCCTCCTCGTCGTGCGCCGCGTCTGCATGGGCGAACGCGACACCGTCCACGCCGCGCCGGCCCTCGCCGACGTCCGGGGCTACGAGTTCGCGGCCTGGACCCCGCTGGTCGTCCTGACCGTCCTCGCGGGCTTCTGGCCCGCCGCCCTGCTCGGCCTCACCGACCCGGCCGTGCGCACCCTGCTCGGAGGCAGCTGATGAGCACCCTCGCCACCTCCGTCGTCCAGTCGGTCGACTGGGCCGCGATCGCCCCGCCCGCCATCGTGGCGGCGGCCGCGCTCGTCGTACTGGTCGCCGACCTCTTCCTGCCCGACGGCCGCAAGCGGCCGCTGGTGGGGATCAGCCTCGCCGGCCTCGTGCTGGCCGGGCTGAGCCTGCTGCCGCTGCTGGACGGCGACCGCACCACCTTCTGCCTCGTCGGCAGCCCCGCCGACTGCTCCTACGTCGCCGACCACTTCACCCTCGTGGTACAGCTGCTGGTCCTGGCCGGAGCGCTCGTCGCGGCCCTGCTGTCGGTGCACACCCTCGACGAGCTGCCGGCCGGCGAGTTCTGGTTCCTGCTGCTCTCCTCGGCCTCCGGGGCCGCGCTGCTGCCCGCCTCCCGCGACCTGGCGACCCTCGTGATCGCCCTGGAGGTGACCACCCTCCCGTCGTTCGCCCTGGTCGGCCTGCGCCGCGGCGACCGGCTGTCGAGCGAGGCGGCCCTGAAGTTCTTCCTGTCCTCGGTCGCCGCGACCGCCGTCACCCTGCTGGGCGTCAGCTTCGTCTACGCCGCCACCGGAACCCTCCACCTGGAGGCCATGGCCAAGGGACTGCAGGGCGTCGACCCCCGCCTGGACACCCTCGCCGCCGCCGGCGCCGCCCTCACCGTCGTCGGCTTCGCCTTCAAGCTCGCCGTCGCGCCCTTCCACTTCTGGGTGCCCGACACCTACACCGGCGCCCCGCTCCCGGTCGCCGGCTACCTGTCGGTCGTCGGCAAGGCCGCCGGGTTCGCCGGCCTCATCCTCGTGACCGTCGTCGCCTTCCGGCCGTACGCGCACGTCTGGGGCCCCGCCGTCGCCGTCCTGGCCGCCCTCACCATGACCGTCGGCAACGTCGCCGCCCTGGTGCAGCGCCCCGACCGCCCGCGCAGCGCGGTCCGCCTGCTGGCCTGGTCGTCCATCGGCCAGGCGGGCTACCTGCTGGTCCCGATCGCCGCCGCGGCGTACACCGACCCCGACCGTCAGGTCGGCACCACCCTCGCGTACGCGCTGATGTACGGCGCGGTGAACCTCGGCGCCTTCGGCGTGGCCGCGCTCGTCGCCCGCACCGCGCCGCAGAACCGCCTCACCGACTACCGCGGCCTCCACAGCAGCCACCCGCTCGCCGCCCTGGCCATGGCCTTCTTCCTGCTCTGCCTGGCCGGCCTGCCGCCCGGCGTCATCGGCCTGTTCGCCAAGGTCGCCGTCTTCTCCTCGGCCGTCGACGCGGACCTCGGCTGGCTGGCCGCCGTCATGGCCGTCAACGTCGTCATCGCACTCGTCTACTACCTTCGGTGGACGGTCCTGCTCTTCGCGAAGCCCGGGACGGAACCGGCCGCCACCGCCCGCCCGGCCGGCACCCCGCGCGCGCTCGGCGCCGCCATCGCGCTCACCGCCGTCGTCGGGATCGTCCTGTCCGGCGCACCCCAGCTCATCCTCCGCTTCGCCTCCGACACCCTGCTCTGAGCACCCCGAAGAAGGTGCACAAGGGAACTAACGCCCCTCCGGTGGCGTTGGCCCCTACGGGAGGTTCTCCTTGGACGAGGAGAGAAGGTCCTCCCGATGCACACCTTGGAGGGTGTACCGTGCACCGCCGGCACAACGGCCTGAAGACCGCCGCGCTCCTGGGCGGAATGTCGGCTCTCATCCTGGTCATCGGCAGCTTCTTCGGCCGTACGGGACTGATCGTCGCACTCGTCGTAGCCCTCGGGACCAACGCCTACGCCTACTGGAACAGCGACAAGATCGCACTGCGCTCCATGCGCGCCCGCCCGGTCAGCGAGTTCGAGGCGCCGGCGCTGTACCGCATGGTGCGCGAACTCTCCACCTCCGCCCGGCAGCCCATGCCGCGGCTCTACATCTCCCCGACCGAGGCCCCCAACGCCTTCGCCACCGGCCGCAACCCGCGCAACGCCGCCGTGTGCTGCACCGAAGGCATCCTGCGCCTCCTCGACGAGCGCGAGCTGCGCGGCGTCATCGGCCACGAGCTGAGCCACGTCTACAACCGCGACATCCTCATCTCGTCCGTCGCCGGTGCGCTGGCCTCCGTGGTGATGTTCCTCGTCAACTTCGCCTGGCTGATCCCCATCGGCCGCTCCGACGACGACGAGGGCCCGGGCCTGTTCGGCCTGCTCCTGATGATGATCCTCGGCCCGGTCGCCGCCTCCCTCATCCAGCTCGCCGTCAGCCGCTCCCGCGAGTACGAGGCAGACGCCTCCGGTGCCCGCCTCACCGGCGACCCGCTCGCCCTCGCCTCGGCGTTGCGCAAGCTGGAGACGGGCACCAAGCGCGCCCCCCTGCCGCCCGAGCCCCGGCTGGAGACCACCAGCCACCTCATGATCGCCAACCCGTTCCGCCCCGGCGACGTGTCCAAGCTCTTCTCGACCCACCCCCCGATGGGCGAGCGCATCGCCCGCCTGGAGGAGATGGCCGGCCACCGCCGCTGACGCCCACGTGCGGCCCGGCCCGCCCGCGCGTACGGGCCCTGTGGGGGACGGCTGACGGAGCGGCGGCTCCCGTCCTCCTGACGGGCGGGGCCCCCGGACGCATGGGAGGCTTGGGCAATGAAGGCGGTCAACATCGTCCTGAACGTCGTGTGGCTGATCATCTGGGGCCTGTGGATGGCCATCGGCTACGCCCTGCTGGGCCTGCTGATGTTCATCTTCATCATCACCATCCCCTGGGGGATCGCGTCCCTGAGGATCGCCAACTACGTGCTGTGGCCCTTCGGCCGCACCACGGTGGAACGCCGTGACGCGGGCGTCGGGTCGCTGCTCGGGAACATCATCTGGCTGATCCTCGCGGGGATCTGGCTCGCCATCGGCCACGTGCTCGCGGGCATCGGCTTCTGCCTGACGATCATCGGCATCCCGTTCGGCATCGCGAACTTCAAGATGGTGCCGATCTCCCTGGTGCCGCTCGGCCGCGAGATCGTCCCCGTCGACGCCCCGTACGCCACCCGCTGAGCCGCCCTCGGTCCCGGCGGCCCGGGTCAGTCCGGCTCGATGTTGTGGTTGAGCCGGAAGACGTTCTGCGGGTCGTACTCCCTCTTCACCCGGGCCAGCCGCCCCAGGTTGTGCGCGCCGAACCCGGCGATCACGCGGCCCTCGCCCTCGTCGCCGATGAAGTTGAGGTAGACCGCACCGGAGGACCACTGCCGCACGTCGGCGCGGATGCCGTGCGCCCACCGCCGGGCCCGCTCGTCGTCCGCCGGGTCCGCCCACAGGCCGAACGGGTGCACGACCCACGGCGCCCGGCGCCAGGGCAGCGGGTAGTCGGCCGGAGGACGCGCCACGGCGCCGCCCAGGGGGAACAGCACGTGCTGGGAGGGGGAGGGGACCACCATGTCCCGGGCCCGGGCGCAGAAGCGGTCCACGGCCTCGTCGGGGAAGTCGTCCAGGTACTCCGCCGACCAGTAGTTCCGGTAGCCCGGTGGGTCGTCGAACATGGACTGGAGGTCCGCGTACGGCAGCTCCGTCACCAGCCGGCCCTGCGGGCCGAGCGCGAGCAGCGGCTCCAGCACCTCGCGCGCCGCGTCCCCAGCGCCCGCGTACGTCACCAGGACGGCGCAGGTGAGCGCGCCCACCAGGTGCTCCGGGACGAACTCCTCCGCAGGCCCGGTGAGGAAGAGCAGGCCCCCGCCCATCTCGTCCGGCGCCGACGCCAGCAGGGTGCGGTAGGCGCGCAGCACCTCGGGGCCGGCGTCCGGCGGCCACAGCAGCAGGGCCACGGTGACCGCGGGCAGCGGGTGCAGCCGCAACGTCAGAGAGGTGGCGACGCCGAAGTTGCCGCCGCCCCCGTGCAACGCCCAGAACAACTCCGGGTTCTCGTCCTCGGCGGCCCGCACCATGGTGCCGTCCGCCGTCATCAGCTCGACTTCCACCAGGTTGTCGCAGGCCAGCCCGAACGCGCGCTCCAGCCACCCCGATCCGCCCCCGAGGGTGAAGCCGGCCACGCCCGTGGTGGACACCCGGCCCCCGGTGGTGACCAGGTCGTGCGGCTGCGTCGCCCGGTCCAGGTGGCTCATCGTGGCGCCCCCGCCGACCCGTGCCGTGCGCGCCCCCGGGTCGACGACGACCGCGTGCATGCGCCGCAGGTCGACGACGACGCCGCCGTCCGTCAGGGCATTCCCGGCGACACCGTGCCCGCCGCCGCGGACGGCGACCTCCAGCCCGCGCTCACGTCCGAAGCGGATCGCCGCGGCGACGTCCTCCACCGTCTCGCACAGGGCGATCACGGACGGCCTGCGGTCGATCATCGCGTTGAAGAGCGTGCGGCTCTCGTCGTAGGACGGGTCGCCCGGTGCGACGACCTCGCCCGCGAAGCCGGAGCGCAGGGCGTCCAGGGTCGCGTCGTCCAGGACCCGGGGTGCCATCGGTGCTGCCCCCTCTCTCCACCTCAACGGTAGGACGGGGGCATGGGCCCGGCACGTCGGCGCCGGGCCCGCGCGGTCAGTCCGCCAACCCGGCGGCCAGGGTCGCGCCCAGCTCCCAGCAGGCCTGCAGATCGGCCTTGGACGGCTCCCCGGTGACCGTCACCTCGGCCGCCGCCTGCTCCCAGCCCAGGCCCGTGGTGATCGACCGGATCCCCCGCACCGTCCCCGTCACGTCGTTGCCGCCGTGCACGTAGTAGCCGAACGGGCGGCCCCGCGTGCCGTCCAGGCACGGGTAGTAGACCTGGTCGAAGAAGTGCTTGAGCGCCCCCGACATGTAGCCGAGGTTCGCCGTCGTGCCCAGCAGGTAGCCGTCCGCCGCGAGCACGTCGGAGGCGGTCGCCGCGAGGGCGGCCCGCCGCACGACGTCCACGCCCTCGATCTCGTCGGTGGTCGCGCCGGCGACCACCGCCTCGAACATCGCCTGCAGGTTCGGCGACGGCGTGTGATGCACGATCAGCAGGGTCGGCACTCAGCTCACTCCGACCGGCGCGGACGCCGGCAGGCTGTCCATGAACGAGCTCACCGAGAACACCGCGTTGCCGGGGCCGGCCGGGCCGTACCCGGGCGGCGAGCTCAGCCCGTACTCCTCCAGCGTCGCGCGGTACACGTCCAGCAGGCGGATGTGGTACTCCAGCGGCGCGCCCTCCGGGTTCGCCTTGCCCAGCGGGGTCGTCGGCTCCGGGCACCAGGTGGTGAAGCGCGGCGTGATGCCCCGCGACATGAAGAAGCGCAGGCCCTCCGCCGTGGAGTCGATCGCCTCCCCGACGCTGCCGAAGCCGAACGGCTCGGCCATCTCCACGCCCGCGACGAAGTTGGGGATCACGTTGCGCGGGCCGAAGATCTCCGCGGAGTCCAGGATGCGGCGGTGCCACTCGTCCCGGCCGACGTAACGCTCCTTGCCCGGGCAGTACAGCTCGAACAGACGGCGGTCCCACACCTCGTAGTTGGGGTGGTAGATCTGCACGCCGTAGTCCTTGAAGCGCTGCACGTCCTCCTTGGGCAGCGCCTGCGCGACGACCTTGCCGATCCAGCGGCCGGGGAAGCGCTCCTCGATGGCCTTCGCGTAGTGGCCGTAGAAGTCCGCCTCGTCCCGCCCGGCGACCTTGGAGGTGATCGCCCCGCCGGTGAGGGTGTAGGCGGTGGAGGACTTCGTCTCGTCGTACTTGTCGATGATCTCCAGTGCCTCCAGCACCTCCTCGACCGGCTTCACACCCGTGTAGGGGCGTCCGGCCGCCTTGTGCTGGCGCCAGTTGTGGTTGATGTCGCAGTACTGGCACTCCTCCTTGGCGCCGAAGTACTGGCACACGCGGAAGACCGTCAGGTAGATCAGGTAGCCCCACTGGATCGTCGGCGCGACCTCCATTACCGACTTGCCGTTCTCCAGCGTGTGCCGGTAGTACGCCGGCATCGGCGGCAGGCCGACGTCCGCGATGCGCACCCCGTCGAGGTAGAGGCCGAGCACACCGCGCCCGCCCGCCCGCACGCGGTACGGCGAGGCCGGGTTCACCCGTACCGACACCACCGTGCGGCGCAGGTCGTACGGCCCGCCGGTGAGCACGATCTCCTCCGGCGGCCGCTTCAGCGCGGCGGCGCCCAGCTCGGGGAGGGTGCGGTGGTCGAAGGAGAAGATGAAGTACGACTTCGGCTTGACGTCGCCGTCCTCGTTGCCGCTGAGCGCGGACTCGTCGAACGCGATCCCGCCGCGCAGGAGGTCCTCCTTGATGACCGCCTCGCGGGGGACGTGCGGGAAGCGGCTCATCAGGTCCTCGACCAAAGCGGTGCGGCTTTGCATGCCCGGCTCCATCCTCGAGACACTGCCCCGGGTCCGCCGTCGACGGGCGGGGCGGTCCTGGGGAGACCTAACAGGAAGACACTACGCACCTACGGCGGCTTCCCGGGCGGCACCCTCCGAATGCGCCCCGTCGTGCGCGTGGCGAAGGCCCCGGCCGCCTCCTCGCGGCCGGGGCCTCGGCAAGACCTCGCTCAGCGGTAGTTCACGAACTGCAGCGCGAAGTCGAGGTCCTTGCCCTTCAGCAGCGCGATGACGGCCTGCAGGTCGTCCCGGCTCTTGGACGTCACGCGCAGCTCCTCGCCCTGGACCTGCGCCTTGATGCCCTTGGGCCCCTCATCGCGGATGATCTTGGCGACCTTCTTGGCGTTCTCCTGCGAGATGCCTTCCTCGATGGTCGCGAAGATCTTGTACTCCTTGCCGGACAGCTGGGGCTCGCCCGCGTCCAGCGACTTCAGTGAGATCCCCCGCTTGACCAGCTTGGTCTCGAAGACGTCCAGGATGGCCTTGACCCGCTCCTCGGAGTTGGCCTGCATCAGGATCTTGTCCCCGGACCACGAGATCGACGCGCCGACGTTCTTGAAGTCGTAGCGCTGCGAGATCTCCTTGGCGGCCTGGTTGAGGGCGTTGTCGACCTCCTGCCGCTCGACCTTCGAGACGATGTCGAAACTGGAGTCGGCCATCTTCTGTTGGCTCCTTGGCTCTGATCCGTCAGGTCCGCGACCCGCCTCCGGGCCGCCCCCGCAAGCCTAGCCACCGGACCCGCCCGAAGCGCTGATCAATAGGGTGGCGAAGCACCCCCGCGCATCGGGTATTGTTTACGACGTCGCCACGGGGACCGCACACAAGCGGCCCGCGGAGACACTTCCCAGGCGGTGTGCCCGAGTGGCCAATGGGAGCGGACTGTAAATCCGTCGGCTTAGCCTACCCAGGTTCGAATCCTGGCGCCGCCACAGTGGAAACACAGCCCCTGAGCTGCGGAAACGCGGAGCAGGGGCTGTTTTGTTTGCTCCGGCGGGCGTTGGCCGCTGTCTCGCTCCGTCCCGTTCTCGGACGCTCTCCACCAGCGGTTGTGGACGGGGTGTGGACGGGAATCCGGTGCCCGACCTGCGGCTGTGGGGCATGCGTGGGACGGCTGGCCGCACCTTGGCTTCGCCGTCGTGGCCGCATTGTCAGTGGCCGGTGCGAGGCTCCCGGCGTGGCCGTGCGAGGAGATCATCATGGGTACCTGGGCTACCGGCCCCTTCACCCATGCCGACCTTCCGCTCCGACCTCCGGAACCTGGCGGACGAAGCCCTCGCCCGCATCGTCAGCGACGAATCCGGATTGGCGTCGAACTGGGTCAACCCACGGGACGGCAGGCAATGGCGTCCGACGCTCAACAGCCTTCGCGCCGTACTCGCCCCGCCGCCACCGACCATCCCGCTCTTCGACATCAAGCCATACCGCGGAGCTCAAGAGTCCACTGTGCCGCCGGGGTTCATCAGCCACTGCATGTACCCGTCGTGGAAGTCCGGTCCGGGGTTGAGCCCCTGGTCGGAGAGGAGGCGGCGTGGCCAGCAGGTCTGCCCACCGTTCGCCGAGATCGGTCTGCTGGCGCCGGAACAGCCCGCGACAAGGCCCCCCGCCCCCGGTTCCCACTGCCGTGATGAAGGCACGGTAGGAGGGAGGAAGGCTCATCCCGTGCTCCTGCTCGAAGCGAGCCGTTCGGGAATCCGTGACCGGCGGGTCGAGCTGGTGGCGGTGACGTGCCGCACCGAATCGCCGACGGCCGGGGTGGGCTTCGGCCAGCGCGGGGAGCCGCTCGTGCACCTCGTGACGTTCCCCATGCGCCGATCGCAGCGCGGGCTCCCGCACCGGCGGACGACGACTCGGTGGAAGGGGACCGGAAACTCACTTCCGGTCCCCTTCCCGGCTGTCGCCGCCGGCGCGGGCCGGGTCAGTAGCTCAGGGCGGCGATCTCGGACGCGCCCGATTCCGTGCCGTCCGCGTAGAGGACCGTGACGCGGTAGTAGACCGTGGTGGCGGCGGGCTGGGTGCGGTCGGACCAGTACCAGTCGGTCGAGTTGCCCTTGGGCTCCGTGGCGAGCGCGTCGAAGGTCCCGCTCTCGCGGTTCCATCGGCTCACGGTGAAGGCCGTCACCGGGCTGCCGTTGGCGTTCTTTCCGTCGGTGAGGAACCAGTGGAGGGAGCCGGTCTCGGTGCTGTTCAGGTGGATCGGGGCGCCGGTCGCCGGTGGGGCGGTGGGGCGGAGGTCGAGTTCGGTGACCTCGGTGACGGTCGCGCCGGTGTCGGGGGTGAGCTGGTTGCCGTACTGGTCGACGGAGACGACCGCGTAGCCGATCCGTTGGCCGTCGGCCGCCGCCCGGTCGTGGAAGGTCGTCGCCTTGATCTCCCGCGGCCGCAGGGTCCAGGGGTCGATCAGCGGGGCGTACGTCCACCGCCCGTCGGCGAACGTGCCGCGCAGCACGCGGTAGTGGTCGAGGCCCGGTGCGGTGTCGGCGTCCCAGGTGAGGGTGACGCCGTTCTCCTTGGGGTCGGCGGTCAGGCCGGTGACCGGGGCGGGAGCCGTTGTGTTCCCGGAGACGGTGACGACGACCTCCTGGGACGGGGTGCCCCCGTTGCCCGCGTGGTCGACCGCGACCACCCCGTAGTAGTAGGTGGCGCCGGGCGGTGGCGCCGCGTCGGTGAACGTGGTGCCCTCGACCCCCGTGCCGACGACCTCCCGCGGGCCCCCGGTACCGCGCGGCTGGGCGTACCGGATGATCGTGTAACCCGCGAAGTCGTCGCTGGTCCGGTCGGAGGGGTCCCAGGTCAGCGTGACGCCTGCCTCGTCCTCCCGGCCGCGCGCGTTGAGTGCGGTGTCGACCGGACCCGTCAGGTCGCGGGTGTAGTACATCGCCGCGTGGGAGGCCGCCGACTCGTTGCCGTGCGTGTCGACGGCGGTGACCACGTAGTAGTGGATGTCGCCGGTCTGCGGCAGCGGCCCCGTGTAGCCGCCGTGCGACAAGGCGTCGCCGGCCACCCGGTTCTCCGGGGTGAGGGCGACCGGCAGGGACGTCGAGCGGTAGACGCGGTAGCCGGCCAGGTCGGGCTCGGAGTTGCTGTCCCAGTACAGGGTGATCGTGCTGGGGTAGCCCATGGCCCAGTTCTCCTCGACGCCCTTCGGGGCGGCGGGGGCGGCGCTGTCGACGGTCGTGATGCCGAGGTCGGCGGTGCCCGACGAGGTGTTCCCGGCCCTGTCGTAGGCGCGGACCTCGTAGTAGTAGACGTTGCCGTCCTTCGGGACGGTCGTGTCGGTGTAGGAGGTGGAGGTCGTCGTGGCGATCGGCTTCGAGGGGTAGGAGGCGCCCTTCAGCCGGCGGTAGACCCGGTACCCGGCGAGGTCCATCTCCTTGTTCTTGGCCCAGCCGACCTTCGTGGACGCGGTGGTCGCGCTGTAGGCGACGGTGGTCCCGGCCGGGACGAGGGGCTTGACCTTGTCGACCGTCGCCGATGTGCGGGGTGCGTAGCCGAACGTGACGTTGGCCGAGCCCGTCCAGTTGACGAAGTCGACGCGCAGGGTGTGCTTGCCGGAGGGGACGGTGACGTTGGCGGTCTTGCGCACCGTGGACGACACGTTCTTCCACAGGTCGACCTTGCGGACGCCGTCGAGGTAGACGCGGATGCCGTCGCGGGAGGAAGCGGTGAACGTGAACGGCCCACCCGAACCGAAGTCGCGCGTGGTGGACCAGCGGACGCCGAAGTTGTTGACGGGCAGGCCCTTGTAGGGCGCGCCGGTGCCCCAGTTCTGGTCGATCACCGAGTCGCAGTCCGTGTGCCTGGGTGTCCCGGAGAACGTGGTGTTCGCGTAGAACGTCCGCTTGAAGACCGGCGAGGTGCAGGTCACGGCGGCGGAAGCGGGCGTGGCCGCGGTGAGCAGGCCGCCCGCTGTGGCGAGCACGACGGTGGCGGCCGTGGCGACCGTGGCGCTTCTGGGTCGGTTCATGCGTTCCTTCGCTTCCGGTCCTTGGCGGCATGGCGGCGCCGCCGACGATCAGGACCGATGAGGAACGCGCTTGGTTGTACGCCCCTGACCTCGGTGTCCACGGTTTCTGCCGCGGCGTAGGAGCAGGAAGACGGTCTTGGCCAGGACGACGGCCACGAGGGCGCCGACGGCCCAGTGCTTCCAGGGGCCGGACGTCAGCAGCAGCCCGCCCAGGCCCAGGTGGGCGACGACGACCAGCACGACGACGGCTGCGACGCCGAGCTTCGTGCGCCGTCGCGCCGGGTACCGGGCCGGGTGGCCGGTACGGACGTGGCCTTCGGCCTGCTGCGACCGCTCGACGCCCATGATGAGGAACCCCCCACCTTCCGTGGTCGGTGTGCTCTTCGACCATGACGACAGGGCGGCGGGGCGGTATGTGACACCGGCCGTGCGACGGGTCCCCTCCTCCCGGGGTCAGCGCCAGTCGGTGTCGTGGCTGAGGCGGTGGTGGTGGCTGTCGTACTGGTCGACGGTGGTGATGGTCCTGCCGTCGGGTATGGCGACGGCCCAGGCGCGGTAGTCGGTGCCGGGGACGGTGACGGTGGTGGCCTTGAGGTGGGTGCCGTCGGTGAGGTTGACGATGCCGTACGCGATGGCGGCTTCGGGGTTGGAGACCATGAGGCGGGAGCCGGTGGTGCCCTTGTCGTGCAGGCCCCACAGGCCCGTGCCGCCGCTGCCGGCGGGGTCGTGGGCGCCGGTGACGGGCTGGCAGTCGGTCCAGGGGCCGCCCTGGTGGTCGATGCGGATGCCGCCGATGTACATGCGCTGGCACAGCAGCGCCGTGCCGGGGGCGGTGGTGCCGTCGGGGAGCGTGGGGAGGCGGTAGCCCTCCGGCAGCGTCCGGTGGAACTCCAGCGTGACCGACCAGGGGGCGCCGCCGGTTGTGCCGCCGGCCACCCGGACGGTGACGGGGCCGGGCGACGCGGTGGCGGTCGGGCTCGCCGCCGGGGAGGAACGGTCCGCGGGGCCGGCGGAGGGGCGGGCCCCCTGGATCGAGACCGCCACGGCGACGGCGAGGACGCAGACGGCACCGGCCACGGCGCCGACGGCGACCGCCGCGCGGTGGCGCTTCCTGTGCGCCCGCGCGGTGGCGAGGATCCGGTCGACGGGGGCCTGGGAGGCGGGGTAGGCGTCGCGCGACCGGGCGAAGGCGTCGCGCAGCCAGTCCTCTTGGGAGGGGCGGCGGTCGTGGTCGGGAGTCATCGTGCCTCTGCGGGGCGGCTGGACGGGTGAAGACGGGCGAGGGTCGCCCGGTTGCGCAGTTTGTCCAGGGCCCGGGAGGCCTGGCTCTTCACGGTGCCGACCGAGCACCCGAGGACGTCCGCCACTTCCTCCGCTGACAGGTCCTCGCAGTAGCGCAGCACGACGACCGCCCGCTGCCGCTCCGGCAGTCCGGCGAGCAGGCGGGCCAGGGCGTCGTACCCGTCCACGCCCCCGACACCCGCCCCGTCCTCGGGGGCGGGGCGGGTGTCGGGCAGCGATGGGAGGAGGAGGTGGGCGATCCTGCGGCGGCGGTGCCGGCTGCGGTTGGTGTTGACCAGCGCCCGCCGCACGTAGTGCTCCGCGTGCTCGGGCCGCAACCGCCCCCAGTGCGGGTACACCTTGGCCAGCGTCGACTGCACCAGGTCCTCCGCTTCGTGGAAGTCCCCGGTGAGCAGGTACGCGGTGTGCGTCAAGGCGCGCCAGCGGGCGGCGACGAAGCGGGTGAACTCCGCGTCCGGTTCGCTGCCCTCGGCTCGGTGGTCACGTGGCTGCACGGCAGGAGGTGCCCGTCCTTCTTCCTGGGATCAGCGCCAGTAGGTGTCGTGGCTGAGGCGGTGGCGGTGGCTGTCGTACTGGTCGACGGCGGCGATCGTCCTGCCGTCGGGTATGGCGACGGCCCAGGCACGGTAGTCGGTGCCGGGGACGGTGACCGTGGGAGCCTTCAGACGGGTGCCGTCGGTGAGGACGACGACGCCGTACGCGACGGCGGCCTCGGGGTTGGAGACCATGAGGCGGGAGCCGGTGGTGCCCTTGTCCTGGAAGCCCCACAGGCCCATGCCGCCGCTGCCGGCGGGGTCGTGGGCGCCGGTGACGGGCTGGCAGTCGGACCAGGGGCCGCCCTGGTGGTCGATGCGGACGCCGTCGATGTACATGCGCTGGCACAGCAGCGCCGTGCCGGGGGCGGTGGTGCCGTCGGGGGACGTGGGAAGGTCGTAGCCCTCCGGCAGCGTCCGGTGGAACTCCAGGGCCACCGACCAGCGCTTGCCGTCCACCCGGCCCTCGCCGATCAGCTGCGTGACGACCTTGGGCGCCTGCTTCCCGGGTGCGGCGACCGCCTTGGCGGCCACGGCGGCGGGTGCGCCGGCGCGGTGCGTGGCCGGGGCGGACGGGGCCGACGGCGCCGCCATGGCGGAGGCGCCGAGCGACATCGCGCCGATCGCGACCGCCGTGGCGGCCGCCACGCCTGCCTTCCTGGCAAAACTGAGAGCCACGGAGCATTTCTCCTTCGAAGCCGCCACCCGGCACCGCGCCGGGCGGTCCTTGACGGCCGGCGCGTAGGCCCGCGCGCCGGCCTGCGGTGGCCACCGGATGCGGTGGCCGCCGCTTGGACGTCCATTCGTAGGTACTCCCGAATGCGCGCGGAGGGTTGCACGGCCGTGCAACTTCCTCCGGGACGCGGCTGGTTGAGGTCGCGCCGTACGGTGGCATCCGGCCGGTCCCGCCACGCGGGCCGCAGGGGAGAGGGGAGCCGGGAATGGCAGGCACGACCGCGTCCGAATGGTGGGAGACGCTGCCGGCCGGAGTCCGGGAACAGGTGGACGGGTACGTCCTGCAGGACAGCCTGATCCGCGCGGTACGCGTCGTCTTCGAGGCGGGCCGGGCCCGTGGCCTCGGGCTCCACGAGGCCCAGATCGTGGTGGGCGAACGCTACGACCACCACGGCGACCGGATCGCGCGCACCCCCGACAGCCCCCTCGACACGGAATCCCTGCACGCCCGCGCCGCCGGCTCCCCCGGCCGCGTCGCCGCGATCGAGGCGGTGTGGGACGGCGACACCGTGCACGACTGGTTCGTGGAGCTGCTGGCGCTCACCGCCGATCCCGCGGGTGAGCACCACCTGGCCACGATCTACCGGGGCACCGCGGTGCGGTACCTGGGCGAGGAGAGGGACCCGGGCCGGCGCCACCCCTCGGCGGTCGCCGCCGACCGGGCGGGCCGGGCCCTGGCCTCCGTCCTCTCGGTCCCCTTCCACTTCGCGAGTCCGGACACCCCGGACGACGAGGCGCCGCGCCTGCGGCTCTGAACGACGCGAGGCCACCGCCGGCCACCGGTGAGCATCGGTACCACCCGGCACTTCCGGTATTTCGGGATGAGATGTACGAAAGAGGGGAAAGTGGTTGAACGTGGCACACAGCTGTCGCGTACCTCCTGAGGGAGGAGGGATGCCTGTGTGATCCGCAGTGACTGCACTGACAAGAGGTTTCCCCATGCATCACATAGCCGAACGATTGCGCGTCCAGCCGCAGGCCGAGGACGCCGTACAGGCGCCGCCGCGGGTGAGCGCCGGTGACTGCGGCCTGCTGCTGATCCGGCTCACCTTCGGTGTCCTGATGGCGGGGCACGGGCTCCAGAAGCTCTTCGGATGGTTCGGCGGCCAGGGGCTCACCAGCACCGGCAAGGGTTTCGAGATGATGGGCTACTCGCCGGGGAAGGTCTTCGCCGCCATCGGCGGGGCATCGGAGTTCCTGGGCGGCGTGGGCCTGGCGCTGGGGCTGTTCACCCCGCTCGCCGCGGCGGCGCTCATCGGCGTGATGATCAACGCCATGGTCACGGTGACCGGTGCCCGCGGGCTGTGGGACGAGCAGGGCGGCATCGAGTACAACCTGGCCATCACCGTCGTCGCCCTCGGGATCGCCGCCATCGGCCCCGGGCGGCTCGCGCTGGACCGGTACTTCCGCTGGGGGAGGGGCGGCTGGGCCGATGCCGCCGTCGCGCTGGCCCTGGGCGGCGTGGGGGCGCTGGTCGTCCTGAACCTGTAGGCCGGGCCCCCGTACCGGGGGCACCTGCCGGTGACCCCGGGGCGCAAGACAGCCCCGGGGTCACCTGACGTCCGGCGCGGGCGCCGCGGCAAGCTCACCCCTACGAGTGACGCGTGAGGCGTGCGCAGGAAATCGAACACATGATTGAATCCTGTGCATGGCCAACACCGTGTTCCCGCCCGACCTGGTGCAGGCGCAGCGCGAATGGCACCGCACCTACGCGCAACTCGCCGCGGAGCCCGCCCATGCGGCGGTCCTGCGACGACGCCTGCTCTGGCTCTCCTGCCGGCTGTTCTGGCACCCGTACTGGCGCACCGGCCCCGGCCGGTTGCCCGCGGCCCGCGTGGAGCTGCGGCGGCAGGCGCGGGCCGCTCAGAACCCGAGGTCGGACAGACCGGGATGATCGTCGGGCCGTCGTCCGAGCGGCCAGTGGTACGCGCGCTCCGACTCGGCGATCGGGGTGTCGTTGATGCTGGCCAGCCGTACGCGCATCAGGCCCTCGTCGTCGAACTCCCAGTTCTCGTTGCCGTACGAGCGGTACCAGTTGCCGGAGTCGTCGTGGCACTCGTAGGCGAAGCGGACCGCGATGCGGTTGCCGTCGAAGGCCCAGAGCTCCTTGATGAGCCGGTACTCCTGCTCCCTGGTCCACTTGCGGGAGAGGAACGCGACGATCTCCTCCCGGCCGTTGACGAACTCGCCGCGGTTGCGCCACCGGCTGTCGGGTGTGTAGGCGAGGGACACCTTCTCGGGGTCGCGGCTGTTCCAGGCGTCCTCCGCGAGGCGGACCTTCTCGATCGCGGTCTCGCGGGTGAACGGGGGTGCCGGGGGCTTCATCGGCATGGTCTCTCCGTGACGTCAGGGGGATGGCGCTGGTCGTCCCGATACGATCAAGTGCAGCCCAGAGCCGGACTGATCGCATCTCGGCCGTCCCCCCTCTACCCGTCCGCCCGCGCCCGCATCCCGCGCCCCGTGGAATGCGCGGGTCGGTGTACTGCTGTGACCTCAAGGCCACCCGGGAGATCGCCTTCGACGAGGCCTTCCCGTACGTGGACTTCACCAGGCCCCTCGGCCAACGGCGCATCGGCATCCGGCGGATGCACCCGGAGCCCGGAGCCCGGCGCCAAGGCCCACCGGGCTGCCCGGGGTGCGGTTCAGTTCCCGGCGACGTCCTTCACGGCGACCGACACCGGGGTGTGACCCTCGATCAGTTCCAGGGTGAGCCCCGCCGTCGAGGGCGTGTCGAGCAACTCCGCCAGCACTGCCGCGACGTCGTCACGGGTCACCGAACCGCGCCCGGTGGAAGCGGCGAGCCGGACCCGCCCCGTGCCCGGGTCGTCGGTTAGATGGCCGGGGCGGACGATCGTCCAGTCCAGGGCGGCGCGCCGGCGCACCTCGGCGTCGGCGGCACCCTTGGCGCGCAGGTAGGCGGTGAAGACCTCGTCGGTGCCGGAGCGGGACCCGGCGTCGGCCCCCATGGCGGAGACCATCAGGTAACGGCGTACGCCCGCGCGTTCCGCGGCATCTGCCAGCAGCACGGCGGCGTCCCGGTCGACGGTCTCCTTGCGGGCGGCGCCGCTGCCCGGCCCCGCGCCCGCCGCGAAGACGACCGCGCCGGCCCCGGCCAGTGCCTGGGCCACCTCGTCCACCGATGCCGACTCCAGGTCGAGCACGATCGGCTCGGCGCCGGCCTCGCGCAGGTCATCGGCCTGTTCCGGCGTGCGGATGATGCCCGCCACCTCGTCCTCGCGCGCGGCGAGCAGCCGCTCCAGCCGCAGCGCGATCTGTCCATGTCCACCAGCGATCACAGTGCGCATGCCACCGACGCTACGCCCGGCGCGCCGTTCATGCCGGGTCACGTCGGCTCCTCGACTGACGCGGCAGGTCGAGCGCCAGGGTGTCGGTGTACTCGCGTACCGCGCTGGTCCGGGAGACGACCCGCCCCCGGTGGATGACGATCCGGCTGTACGCGAGCGAGAGCGCGCTCTCCAGCCGGTCGGCCCTTACCGCGAGCAGCTCGGCGGGGAAGCCCGCCTCCACCCGCACCTCGGGCAGCCCCATGACGGCGCGGGCGTCCCGGCTCACCGCCTCGTACGCCTCCCCCGGGGCGCACTCGCCGTGGGAGGCGAGCAGGAAGGCGGCCTCCAGGGGGTCGCCGCGGCCGACGGGGTTGGTCAGGTCGCGCAGCGCGCCGCTGCCCGCGGCGATCCGGACGCCGGCCGCCCGCAGGGTCCGCACCGGCGCGGTGCCGCCGCGGCGCAGCGATTCCAGGGCGCCGCAGCCGCCCTGCGGGAGGGCGGTCAGCGAGACCCCGGCGGCGGCGAGCTGCCCCGCCAGGCGGACGGTCGTGTCGTACGGGAGCCGGGCCAGGCCGCCGCAGGGGCCGAGGGCGACGCCGGGGCGCAGTCCTCCCGCCATCGCGGCGAGCCGGGAGAGCCGGGCCGGGTCGGCGGCGTCGGTGTGCAGGTCGACCGGGAGGCCGAACTCGGCGGCCACGGCGAGCACCGCCTCCGCGTACCCCCCCGGGTCGGGGTCGAGGTCGGGGCAGCCGCCCACCACGTCGGCGCCCATCTTGAGGGCGTCGCGGAGCACGGCGAGGCCGTCCGCGCCGGCGGGCCCGGTGAGCACCCGGGGCACCGCCACGGTCCGCACGTCGACCAGGCCGCGCAGGGCGCGCCGGGCCTGCAGCGCCGCCTCCAGGGCGCGCAGCCCCTGTACGTCGCCGATGCGGATGTGCGTGCGGACCGCGGTCGCGCCGTGGCCGAGCTGGTGGAGGGCGCCCTCGGTGACCCGCCGCTGCACGTCCTCGGCGTCGTACGAGGGCGGTCCGGCGGAGCCGGCGGTCAGGGCGGTGTCGAGGTGGGCGTGGGGTTCGGCGGGGGCGGGCAGCAGGAGGTAACCGCCGAGGTCGACACGGGTGCCCTCGTGGAGGCTGCCGGCGGTGCCGACGGCCTCGATGCGCGCTCCGGCCAGGCGCACGTCGACGGTGCGGCCGTCGGCGAGGCGGGCACCGCAGAGCAGGAGGGCGGGGGCTGGGGCGGTTTCGCCCAGCGGCGGGTCGGTGGGCTGCTGCGGCTGGCTGTCGGTCATCGCGCTCCTCGGGGCCGGAGGCAAGATCACGCGGTTCCGAGCCTAGGGCGCGGTGCCCGGTCCGTCCGGGAAGAGCGAATAGTCGTACTGGTGACGTCAAGTGACGTATGGGGCCGAGCGACTGGGGCGGCGGAGGTGGGAGGTGGTCCGGCGACTGCCCGCAAGATACGGATTTCACCTTCGGCGGCGGACCGTGTAATGTCTTCCTCGCTCGCCCCAATAGCTCAGTCGGCAGAGCGTCTCCATGGTAAGGAGAAGGTCTACGGTTCGATTCCGTATTGGGGCTCTGGTGATCGGATGACCCGCCACCCGGCGGGTGATCTTTTCATCGAAGCGGCGTAGCTCAGTCGGTAGAGCAAGCGGCTCATAATCGCTGTGTCACCGGTTCAAGTCCGGTCGCCGCTACCCCGCGTAGCCGATTGTGGGATCGGTCCTTCAATCGGCTACTCTTTCCGTGTTCAAACCTTATTGCCGTTCGTCAAGGAGCACTCACGTGGCCGCCACCGACGTCCGCCCGAAGATCACGCTGGCCTGCGTGGAGTGCAAGGAGCGGAACTACATCACCAAGAAGAACCGGCGCAACGACCCGGACCGTCTTGAGATGAAGAAGCACTGCCCGCGCTGCAACGCGCACACCGCGCACCGCGAGACGCGCTGACCCAGGCCGTAAGACCGAAGAGGCCGCCCCTGTCACCGGGGGCGGCCTCTCGGCGTTGGCGGACCCGCCGACGTGCAGACCACAGCTCCAGGAGGTGCCGATGGCGCTGGACCAGTCCTTCGTGGGGCGGACGTATCCGCCCACCGCTCCCTACGAGGTGGGCCGGGAGAAGATCCGCGAGTTCGCCGAGGCCGTCGGCGACCCGAACCCGGTGTACACCGACCCCGACGCGGCCAAGGCCCTGGGCCACCCGGACGTGATCGCGCCGCCGACCTTCCCGTTCGTGATCACGTACAAGGCCTCGGGGCAGGTCGTCCTCGACCCGGAGCTGGGACTGGACTACGGCCGGGTGGTGCACGGCGACCAGAGGTTCAGCTACACCCGCCCCGTGCGGGCCGGTGACCGCCTGTCGGTGACGGTCACCATCGAGGCCATCAAGTCGCTCGCGGGCAACGACGTCATCGACGTCCGCGGCGAGGTCCACGACGAGAGCGGCGAGCACGTGGTGACGGCGCTCATGAAACTGGTGGCGCGCGCGCCGGAGGGTGAGTGAACCGATGACGGCGAAGATCTCCTACGACGAGGTCGAGGTCGGCACCGAGCTGCCGGCGCGGTCCTTCCCCGTGAACCGCGCCACGCTCGTGCAGTACGCGGGCGCCTCCGGTGACTTCAACCCGATCCACTGGAACGAGAGGTTCGCCACGGAGGTCGGCCTGCCGGACGTCATCGCGCACGGCATGTTCACCATGGCATCGGCGATCCGCGTGGTGACGGACTGGGCGGGCGACCCGGGCGCGGTCGTGGAGTACGGGGTCCGCTTCACCAAGCCGGTCGTGGTGCCGAACGACGGCACGGGCGCGCTGATCGAGGTCAGTGCCAAGGTCGCGGCCAAGCTGGACGACGACGAGCGCACGGTCCGGGTGGACGTGACGGCCCTCAGCGCCGGGCAGAAGGTGCTGGGCATGTCGCGCGCGGTGGTCCGGCTGGCGTAGCCGTGAGGAGAAGGCGGCGGGGCGTCCCGCCGCCTTCCTCTTGCCCACGCTTGTTATTGACTGATAACTTACTTGGCATGGCAGGTGACGGCATGCGGATGAGCGCGGAGGAGCGCCGCGAGGCGGCGATCCACGCAGCGATGACGGAGTTCGGCACGGGTGGCTACAACGGCACCTCCACCGGCGTCATCGCCAAGCGCATGGGTGTGTCGCAGCCGTACCTCTTCCGGCTCTTCCCCAACAAGAAGGCGTTGTTCATGGCCGTCGCGGCGCGGTGCGTCGAGACGATCGAGGCGCACTTCGAGAAGGCTGCCGAGGGGCTGGAGGGGGAGGAGGCCTTCGAGGCGATGTGCGGCTCGTACCAGGAGCTCATCGGGGACGGCGACGTCCTGCGGATGCAGTTGCAGATGTACGTGGCCGCCGTCGACGACGAGGAGATCCGCGAGGCCTGCCGGCGCGGCTGGCTGGGCCTGTGGGACTTCGTCAGGGCACGTACCGGGGTGGGCGACCGCGAAACGGCGGAGTTCTTCGGCACGGGGATGCTCGTGAACGTACTGGTGGCGCTCGGTGTCCCACAGCACGAGCGCGGCTGGGCGGGGATCGAGGACCTCTACGCCGACCGCTTCCCGGGGAAGGGCTGACGGGTCGCGTCGGCCTGCCGTGGGGCCCACCCATGTCCATGAAAGTTATTGATCGATTACTAATCAGCTGGGGGAGTTCATGGCACAGCAACCGACGGAGGGCCGGCGCGGCAGCGTCGTCTGGGCACTCGTCATCACCAGCGTCGCCGGGTTCATGGCGGCGCTCGACAACCTGGTCGTCACCACGGCGCTGCCCTCCATCCGCGCGGACCTGGGCGGCGCCCTGGAGGACCTGGAGTGGACGGTGAGCGCCTACACGCTCACCTTCGCCGTCCTCCTGATGTTCGGCGCCGCCCTGGGCGACCGTTTCGGCCGTCGGCGCATGTTCCTGGTGGGCCTCGGCGTCTTCTCCGCGGCCTCCGCCGCCGCGGCCCTCGCCCCCGGCATGGGCGAACTCATCGCCGCCCGCGCCGTCCAGGGCGTCGGCGCCGCGATCCTCATGCCGCTGACCCTCACCCTGCTCTCGGCCACCGTGCCGCCCGAGCGGCGCGGCATGGTGTTCGGCATCTGGGGCGCGGTGAACGGTCTCGCGGTCGCCGCCGGACCGCTCATCGGCGGCTCGCTCACCGAACACATCTCCTGGCAGTGGATCTTCTGGCTGAACGTCCCGATCGGCGTGCTCCTCCTGCCCCTCGCCCGGCTGCGGCTCGCCGAGAGCCGCGGCCCCGACCCCCGGCTCGACGTGACCGGCACGGTGCTCGCCAGCGCGGGTCTGTTCGGCATCGTCTACGCCCTCGTCCGCGGCAACGCCGACGGCTGGACCAGCGGCCCGGTCCTCGGCGGACTCGTCGGCGGCGGTGTGCTGATGGCCCTGTTCGTCCGGCACGGCATCCGCGCCCGCAACCCGATCCTGCCGATGCGGCTCTTCCGCAGCCGCGCCTTCGCCGCCGTCAACACGGCCAGCCTGCTGATGTTCCTCGGCATGTTCGGCTCGATCTTCCTGCTCAGCCAGTTCCTCCAGGGCGTCGCGGGCTACTCCCCGACCGAGGCGGGGCTGCGCATGCTGCCCTGGACGGGCATGCCGATGATCGTCGCGCCCATCGCGGGCTTCCTCTCCGACCGCATCGGCGGCCGCCCGGTCGTCGCCGCCGGACTCGCCCTGCAGGCGGTGGGTCTCGGCTGGTTCGCCGTGGTGATCGAGCCGGGGGTGTCGTACGTGGCGCAGGTGCCGGCGCTGATCGTGAGCGGCATCGGGATGGCGATGTACTTCGCCCCGAGCGCCAACATCGTCATGGGCAGCGTCCGGCCGGAGGAGCAGGGCATCGCCTCGGGCGCCAACAACGCCCTCCGCGAGGTCGGCGGGGCCCTCGGCGTCGCGACCCTCGCCGCGGTCTTCTCCGCCCAGGGCGGCTACGAGTCGGCGGCGCGGTTCGTCGACGGCCTCACCCCCGCCCTCTGGGTGGGCGCGGCCGCCGTCGCGGTCGGAGCGCTCGCGGCCCTCCTCATCCCGGGCCGACGCGCCACGAAGGCCCCCGAGCCGGTTCCCGCCCCGCCCAAGTCGCTGGTCGACGCGACGCCCTGACGCCCCGTCCGGCGCGCGTCACCACCGGCCGGCCCGGTGGTGACGCGCGCTCCGGGCTACCCGGACCCCGTCCGCCCCGCGGGCGTCCATCCCTCGCTGCGGATGTCGAGCGCCAGGTCGCGGTCGTGGACCTCCTCGCCGCACGCGCGGCAGTACTCGACAGGGTCCACCGGATGGTCGTCCCGGTGCCGGAGCACGACCGGCGGCTCGTCCGCCGCCCACTTGTCGCCCCACGTCACCAGGGACCGGATGACCGGCGCGAGGTCACGCCCCGCCTCCGTCAGGTGGTACTCGTACCGCGGCGGCCGCTCGCTGTAGGCGCGCCGCTCGACGACGCCGGCCTCCTCCAATGCGCGCAGCCGCGCGGTGAGGCGGTCGCGCGGAGCGCCCGTGTTGCGGGCGATGGCGTCGAAGCGCCGGTTGCCGTAGAGGATCTCGCGGACCGCGAGCAGCGCCCACTTCTCGCCGACGACGGACAACGCCGCGGCCGCCGAGCAGGGGCGCCCGGGCAGTGGGGGCACAGGTGTGGTCGGGCTCACCGGGCCAGTCTCACACGGAAGGTTGTGATGTCAAACCCTCTCGCCCTACCCTCGTCCTCACGCGATAGTTGGAAAATCAAACTAACTAGCACCGCACCCTCAGGAGGCGAGAACGTCATGCGCGACGCCGTCATCGTCGAAGCCGTCCGCACCCCCATCGGCAAGGGCAAGCCGGGCGGGGCGCTCGCCGGGACGCACCCGGTGGAACTGCTCGCCCACACCCTCAAGGAACTCGTCGGCCGCAGCGGGATCGACCCGGCGCTGGTCGACGACGTCATCGGCGGCACCGTCGACCAGGTCGGCGAGCAGGCCATGAACACCACCCGCTGGGCCTGGCTGTCGGCGGGCTTCCCCGACTCCGTCCCGGCCACCACGGTCGACCGGCAGTGCGGCTCCTCCCAGCAGGCCGTGCACTTCGCCGCGCAGGGCGTCATCGCCGGCGCCTACGACGTCGTCGTGGCCTGTGGCGCGGAGTCGATGAGCCGGGTGCCCATGTGGTCCAACGTGCCGCCCGGCGCGGACCCGTTCGGCCCCGGCGTCGCCGAGCGCTTCCCGGGCGGACTCGTGCCGCAGGGCGTCAGCGCGGAGCTGATCGCCGCCAAGTGGTCGCTGGGCCGGGAGGCGATGGACGCCTTCGCCGCCGAGTCGCACCGCAAGGCCGCCGCCGCCTGGTCGGCCGGCGCCTTCGACGCCGAGGTCGCGCCGCTGGCCGGACTCACCACGGACGAGTCCGTCCGTCCCGCGACCACCCCGGAGATCCTCGCCGGACTGCGCCCCGCCTTCGCCGACCCCGGCTACGCCGAGCGCTTCCCGCAGATCGACTGGTCGGTCACGGCCGGCAACAGCAGCCCGGTCAACGACGGGGCCTCCGCCGTGCTGATCACCAGCAGCGAGACCGCGGAGCGCCTGGGACTGCGCCCGCTCGCCCGGCTGCACAGCTTCGCGGTCACCGGCTCCGACCCCCTGCTGATGCTGACCGGGGTCATCCCGGCCACCGAGCGGGTGCTGCGCCGCGCCGGGCTGGACCTGGCGGACGTCGACCTGTTCGAGGTCAACGAGGCCTTCGCCAGCGTCGTCCTCGCCTGGCTGCAGGAGACCGGCGCCGACCCGGCCAAGGTCAACGTCAACGGCGGGGCCATCGCGCTGGGCCACCCGCTCGGCGCCAGCGGCACCCGGCTGATGACCACCCTCGTCCACGCCATGCGGGCCCGTGGCGCGCGCTACGCGCTGCAGACCATGTGCGAGGCGGGCGGCCTCGCCAACGCGACGGTCCTCGAGGCGCTCTGATCCGTACGGGGCGGGCGGTATCGCGGGCGGTATCCCTGGCGGGGCCGCCCGCCCCGTAACCTGAATGCCGTGCACGTACTCCACGACGCCCCGCTCGCGCCCCTGACCACCTTCCGCCTCGGTGGCCCCGCCACCCGCCTGGTGACGGCGACCACGGACGCCGAGGTCGTCGAGGCCGTCCGGGAGGCGGACGCGGCCGGGACGCCGCTGCTGGTCATCGGCGGCGGCAGCAACCTGGTGATCGGCGACGAGGGCTTCGCGGGCACCGCGCTGCGCATCGCCACCAGCGGCTTCGAGCTCAGCGGCACCGCGTTGGAGCTCGCGGCGGGCGAGGTCTGGACGGACGCCGTCGCCCGCACCGTGGAGGCGGGCCTGGCGGGCGTCGAGTGCCTGGCCGGGATCCCGGGCTCCGCCGGGGCCACGCCCATCCAGAACGTGGGCGCGTACGGCCAGGAGGTCGCCAGCACGATCACCGAGGTGGTCGCGTACGACCGCACCACCGGCGAGACGGTCGTCCTGGACAACGCCGCGTGCGCCTTCTCCTACCGGCACAGCCGTTTCAAGGCGGACCCCGCGCGCCACGTCGTGCTGCGCGTGCGCTTCGCCCTGGAGGACGCCGGCGGCATGTCCGGCCCGCTGAAGTACGCGGAGACGGCCCGCGCCCTCGGCGTCGGGACGGGCGACCGGGTGCCCCTGGACACCGCCCGCGAGACGGTGCTGAAGCTGCGCTCGGGCAAGGGCATGGTGCTGGACCCGGAGGACCACGACACCTGGTCGGCGGGCTCCTTCTTCACCAACCCGGTCCTCACCGAGGCCGGTCACGCGGACTTTTTGGCCCGTGTCCACGACCGCCTCGGCCCGGACGTCACGCCCCCCGCCTACCCCGCCGGCGACGGCCGCATCAAGACCTCCGCCGCCTGGCTGATCGACAAGGCGGGCTTCGCCAAGGGCTACGGCACCGGCCCCGCGCGGATCTCCACCAAGCACACCCTCGCCCTCACCAACCGGGGCGGGGCCACGACCGCCGACCTGCTCGCGCTGGCCCGCGAGGTCGTCGAGGGCGTCCACGCGGCCTTCGGGATCACCCTGGTCAACGAGCCGGTGACGGTCGGCGTCAGCCTCTGACCCGCCGCCGGGCGCCCTCGTACTAGTACGCCACCCCGACCGCCTGCTTCAGCGTCGCCGCGTCGTCGACCACCGCGAGCATCGCGTGCGCCACGTCGGCGCGGCCGATGGTGAGGCCGCCGCGCAGATTGGCGTTGAGCGCGGTCCGGTAGACCCCGGTCAGCGGCTTGTCGCTGAGCTTCGGAGGCCGTACGGCGGTCCAGTCGGTGGCGCTGCGGCGCATCTCCTCCTCCATCGCCCGCAGGTCGTCGTAGACGGGCCGCAGCAGCCCCGAGACGACGGGTGCGGTGATCCGGCCGAGCAGCGTCTCGTCCTGCGGCACCGGGCCCAGTGGGGCCGCGCTGACCGCCACGAAGCGGCGCACGCCCTCCGCCTCCATGGCCCGCAGGACCGGACGGGTGACCTCGGTGGCGATCCCCGCGTCCTTGCGCCGGCGCGGCCCGAGACCGGAGAGCACCGCGTCCCGCCCGGCGACCGCCGCGCGCAGCGGCTCAGGGTCGGTCAGCGACGCCGTGACGACCTCCAGGCCGGATCCGGTCACGGGCAGCCGTGCCGGGTCGCGCACCACCGCGGTGACGTGGTGCCCCGCGGCCAGCGCTTGGCGCACGATCTGCCGGCCGATGCCTCCGGTCGCGCCGAACACCGTGACGTCCATCGTTCCCTCCTAGGTGGGTGAGTACTCACTCACCCTTAGGGTGAGTGCATGCTCACCCCCGAGTCAACACCCACCCGGACGCGGATCCTGGACGCCGCCGAGCGCCTGATGCGCACCATCGGCCTCGCCCGCACGACCACCAAGGAGATCGCGAAGGCGGCCGGCTGCTCGGAGGCCGCGCTCTACAAGCACTTCAGCAGCAAGGAGGAACTGTTCGTCCAGGTGCTCAAGGAGCGGGCGCCACGGCTCGGGCCGCTCATGGCCGAGCTCACCGCCGACCCGGGCGACCGCAGCGTCGAGAGCTGCCTCACCGACATCGCGCGCACCGCGGTCCTCTTCTACGAGTCCAGCGTGCCGATCGCCGCCTCGCTCTTCGCGGAGCCCGCGCTGCTGGCACGGCACCGTGATGCACTGCGCCCCATGGGCTCCGGGCCGCACGTGCCGCTGCGGGAGCTCGCCCGCTACCTGCGCGCGGAGCGTGACAGCGGGCGCATCCGGGCCGACGCCGACCCCGAGGCGGCCGCCGCGCTGCTGCTCGGCGCCTGCTTCCAGCGCGGCTTCCTCAACTGCTACCTGGGCGAACCCGTCGACGACCAGCCGCTGGACGACTTCGCGGTCGCCGTCGCCCGCACCGTCCTGGCCGGGATCAGCCGCTGAGCCAGTCGTCGATCCCCGCCAGGAGCTTGGTCCGCACGCCCTCCGGCGCCGCGGAACCGCGCACCGACTGGCGGGCCAGTTCGGCCAACTCCTCGTCGGTGAAGCCATGTGCGTCCCGGGCCAGTTCGTACTGCGCGGCGAGCCGGGAGCCGAACAGCAGCGGGTCGTCGGCGCCCAGCGCCATCGGCACCCCGGCGTCGAAGAGGGTGCGCAGCGGCACCTGCTCGGGCTGCTCGTAGACGCCCAGGGCGACGTTGGACGCGGGGCAGACCTCGCAGGTCACGCCGCGCTCGGCGAGCTTCGCCATCAGCCGCGGGTCCTCCGCCGCCCGTACGCCGTGACCGATGCGGCTGGCGTGCAGGTCGTCCAGGCAGTCGCGGACGCTGCCCGCGCCCGCCAGCTCGCCGCCGTGCGGGGCCGCCAGCAGGCCGCCCTCCCGGGCGATGGCGAAGGCGCGGTCGAAGTCCCTGGCCAGACCCCGGCGCTCGTCGTTGGAGAGACCGAAGCCGACCACCCCGCGGTCCGTGTAGCGCACCGCGAGCCGGGCCAGCGTGCGGGCGTCCAGCGGGTGCTTGGTGCGGTTGGCGGCGACGAGGACGGCCATGCCCACGCCCGTGTCCCGGGAGGCGGTCTCCACGGCGTCCAGGATGATCTCCAGGGCCGGGATCAGCCCGCCCAGGCGGGGCGCGTACGAGGTGGGGTCGACCTGTATCTCCAGCCACCCCGATCCGTCGCGGGCGTCCTCCTCGGCGGCCTCGCGCACCAGACGGCGGATGTCGTCGGGGGAGCGGAGCACGGAACGCGCGATGTCGTACAGGCGCTGGAAGCGGAACCACCCGCGCTCGTCGGTCGCGCGCAGACTGGGCGGCTCGCCCGAGGTCAGTGCCTCGGGGAGGTGCACCCCGTACTTGTCGGCGAGCTCCAGCAGGGTCGCGGGCCGCATCGAGCCGGTGAAGTGCAGGTGGAGGTGCGCCTTGGGGAGGAGGGATACATCGCGTGCCATCCACAGATCCTGCCGCACCGGCGGGGGGTGCCGGTACCTCTTTCGGCCGCTTTCCCCGAACGAGCGCTTGCCCGCACACACACGCGGGCCCCCGGACCGGCCGGTCCGGGGGCCCGCGGGGCGGTCGGCTCAGGCCTTGGCCTCGCCCAGCAGCTTCTGCAGCCGGGAGACTCCCTCGACGAGGTCCTCGTCACCGAGCGCGTACGACAGGCGCAGGTAGCCGGGGGTGCCGAAGGCCTCGCCCGGGACCACGGCGACCTCGGCCTCCTCCAGGATCAGCTCGGACAGCTCCACCGAGCTCTGCGGCCGCTTGCCGCGGATCTCCTTGCCGAGCAGCGCCTTGACCGACGGGTAGGCGTAGAACGCGCCCTCCGGCTCGGGGCAGACGACACCGGGGATCTCGTTGAGCATCCGCACGATGGTCTGGCGGCGGCGGTCGAAGGCCTTCCGCATCTCGGCCACGGCCACCAGGTCACCGGAGACGGCGGCCAGAGCGGCGACCTGCGCGACGTTGCTCACGTTCGAGGTGGCGTGCGACTGCAGGTTGGTGGCGGCCTTGACGACGTCCTTGGGGCCGATGATCCACCCCACGCGCCAGCCGGTCATGGCGTAGGTCTTGGCCACGCCGTTGACGACGACGCACTTGTCGCGCAGCTCGGGGAAGAGCGCGGGCAGCGAGACCGCGGAGGCGCCCCCGTAGACCAGGTGCTCGTAGATCTCGTCGGTCAGCACCCACAGGCCGTGCTCGACGGCCCAGCGGCCGATCGCCTCGGTCTCGGCCTCGCTGTACACGGCGCCGGTCGGGTTGGAGGGCGACACGAAGAGCACGACCTTGGTCTTCTCCGTGCGGGCGGCCTCCAGCTGCTCGACGGAGACCCGGTAGCCGGTCGTCTCGTCGGCGACCACCTCGACCGGGACACCGCCGGCCAGCCGGATCGACTCGGGGTAGGTCGTCCAGTACGGCGCCGGGACGATGACCTCGTCACCCGGGTCGAGGATCGCGGCGAAGGCCTCGTAGATGGCCTGCTTGCCGCCGTTGGTGACCAGGATCTGGGAGGGGTCGACCTCGTAGCCGGAGTCGCGCAGCGTCTTGGCGGCGATCGCGGCCTTCAGCTCCGGCAGGCCGCCGGCCGGGGTGTAGCGGTGGTACTTCGGATTGCGGCACGCCTCCACGGCCGCCTCGACGATGTAGTCGGGCGTCGGGAAGTCGGGCTCGCCGGCTCCGAAGCCGATGACCGGTCGCCCGGCGGCCTTGAGGGCCTTGGCCTTCGCGTCCACGGCGAGCGTCGCGGACTCGGAGATCGACCCGATGCGGGCCGACACGCGTCGTTCAGTTGCAGCGGTCATGCCTGCATCGTCGCAGACCCGGGGGTACCGGAGCACACGAGTTCACGTTCCGGTCGGAACCGCGCGCAACCGCGCCGAACCGCGCCCGGACGCGCGACGCATTCGACGCCCGGCCCGCGAACACGTACACTCATCCGTCGATGGCCCCCGCGAGCTGATCTTGGCTGCACACATCGTGCAGCCGCTCGGATGCGGTACGTTGGGGGGCACTCAAAGGGTCGTAGCTCAATTGGTAGAGCACTGGTCTCCAAAACCAGCGGTTGGGGGTTCGAGTCCCTCCGGCCCTGCTACACGCAGGCAGACGCTTTGAGGATTGTTTCGGCAAACGACCCGGATTCAGGTGAGGACGAGTGACGGAAGCCCTGGGCTCCACCGCGACGCCTGAAAGCGGTCGTCCCGACGGTGAATCCACGGACGCCGGCTCCAAGAAGCCCCGCCGCGGCGGCAAGCGCGGCAAGAAGGGGCCCCTCGCGCGCCTCGCGCTCTTCTACCGCCAGATCGTCGCGGAGCTCCGCAAGGTCGTCTGGCCCACGCGCAGCGAGCTCATCACCTACACCAGCGTGGTGATTGTCTTCGTTGTGGTCATCATCGCGCTCGTTACCGTGATTGACTGGGGATTCAACAAGGGCGTCTCGTACGTCTTCGGGTGATTCCTCCCGCGGAGGGCGCCCGCGGCGCCCGACCGCCTGTTCCACATCGTGAAGGAAGAAGCAGCGACCGTGTCTGACCCGAACCTGTACGACGCCGACGAGACCGTCGAGGGCGACGACACCGCGCTTGACATCGTCGAGGCCGCCGACGGCGACATCGACCAGGCGGAGGCTGCAGACGAGGCCGCCGGCGAGCCCGCCGAGCAGGCTGCCGTCCAGGTCGTCGACGAGGACGAGGACGAGGCCACGGAAGTGGAAGCCGCGGAGGAGCAGGCCCCGGTGGACCCGGTCGCCTCGTTCCGCGAGGAGCTGCGCTCCCTCCCCGGCGAGTGGTACGTCATCCACACCTACGCCGGCTACGAGAACCGCGTGAAGTCCAACCTGGAGCAGCGCGCCGTCTCGCTGAACGTCGAGGACTACATCTACCAGGCCGAGGTGCCCCAGGAAGAGGTCGTCCAGATCAAGAACGGCGACCGCCGCACCGTCCGCCAGAACAAGCTGCCCGGCTACGTGCTGGTGCGCATGGACCTGACGAACGAGTCCTGGGGCGTCGTCCGCAACACCCCCGGCGTCACCGGCTTCGTCGGCAACGCCTACGACCCGTACCCGCTGACGCTGGACGAGGTCACCAAGATGCTCGCCCCGGAGGCCGAGGAGCAGGCCGCTGCCGCCGAGGGCGGCGAGGGCGGTGCCGCCCCGAAGCGCAAGGTCGAGGTCCAGGTGCTGGACTTCGAGGTCGGCGACTCGGTCACGGTCACCGACGGCCCGTTCGCGACGCTGCAGGCCACGATCAACGAGATCAACCCGGACTCGAAGAAGGTCAAGGGCCTCGTCGAGATCTTCGGCCGCGAGACCCCGGTCGAGCTCAGCTTCGACCAGATCCAGAAGAACTAGCAGCCCGGAACACCGGAAGAGCCCCCGCCCGCGGTCACCCGCGGAGCGGGGGCTCTTCCGCGTACGGGGGACGGGGTCCCGCGGCTGTGGGTGAGAGGCGCGCGGACGGCCGCTACGGGCGGTTCCGGGGGTCCTCGGGGGTGCCGCCGGGTCGTCTCTGACCTGCTCGGTTTCAGGGCTCGGCACGATACCCGCTATCGTGGTGCGGTATGCCTGCTCGCAGGCAGGAAAACTCTCACTAGGACCCGGAGAGAGCACATGCCTCCCAAGAAGAAGAAGGTCACGGGGCTTATCAAGCTCCAGATCAACGCCGGCGCGGCCAACCCGGCCCCGCCGGTGGGCCCGGCGCTGGGTCAGCACGGCGTCAACATCATGGAGTTCTGCAAGGCCTACAACGCGGCCACCGAGTCGCAGCGTGGCTGGGTGATCCCGGTGGAGATCACGGTCTACGAGGACCGTTCCTTCACCTTCATCACCAAGACCCCGCCGGCTTCCCGCATGATCCTCAAGGCCGCGGGTGTGGAGAAGGGCTCCGGCGAGCCGCACAAGACCAAGGTCGCGAAGCTTACGCGTGACCAGGTCCGCGAGATCGCCACGACCAAGCTGCCCGACCTCAACGCGAACGACCTGGACGCCGCCGAGAAGATCATCGCCGGCACCGCGCGTTCCATGGGCATCACGGTCGAGGGCTGACCACACCACCAGCAGTTCCGTGGCAGGGCCTGCTCGGCCCGCACCACGACTCCTCAGGACACACAGGAGCAGTAGTGAGCAAGCGCAGCAAGTCTCTCCGCGCTGCGGACGCCAAGATCGACCGGGAGCGTCTGTACGCGCCCCTCGAGGCCGTCCGTCTCGCCAAGGACACCTCCACCAGCAAGTACGACGGCACCGTCGAGGTGGCCTTCCGTCTGGGCGTCGACCCGCGCAAGGCCGACCAGATGGTCCGTGGCACCGTGAACCTTCCGCACGGCACCGGTAAGACCGCCCGGGTCCTGGTCTTCGCGACCGGTGACCGTGCCGAGGCCGCGCGTGCCGCGGGCGCCGACATCGTCGGCGCCGACGAGCTCATCGACGAGGTCGCCAAGGGCCGCCTGGACTTCGACGCCGTCGTCGCCACCCCGGACCTCATGGGCAAGGTCGGCCGCCTCGGCCGCGTCCTCGGCCCCCGTGGTCTGATGCCGAACCCGAAGACCGGCACCGTCACCCCCGACGTGGCCAAGGCCGTCACCGAGATCAAGGGCGGCAAGATCGAGTTCCGCGTCGACAAGCACTCGAACCTGCACTTCATCATCGGCAAGACCTCGTTCGGTGAGCAGCAGCTGGTCGAGAACTACGGCGCGGCCCTGGACGAGATCCTCCGTCTGAAGCCGTCCGCCGCCAAGGGTCGCTACATCAAGAAGGCCGCCATCAGCACCTCGGTGGGCCCCGGCATCCCGGTCGACCCGAACCGCACCCGTAACCTCCTCGTCGAGGAGGACCCGGCCTCCGTCTGACCGGGTCGGGCCCCTGGGCCCGTGCAGTTGTGAACCGGCCCCGCGCCTCTCCGGAGGCGCGGGGCCGGTTTTTTTCGCACGACCGTGTCGGCGCCGTGCGTTACCGTGGCACGCGGTTCCACGGGGACCCGGGGACGACGGACGGCATGGGGTGGGGATTTCATGAGCTTGTCGGCAGCGAAGCGTCTGGGAGTCGGTCTGGCGGCCGTGGCCGTCGTGGTCGGGCTCGCGGGCTGCGACGACGGCGACGGGGGCGGCAAGAAGCGCAAGAAGGCCGAAGCGCCCCACGGGGCGGTCCAGGGGCAGGGCGAGATCGCCAAGGCCATCCAGGCCGCCTTCGAGAAGACCTCGGAGGCGAAGTCCGCCAAGGTGCGCATGACGCTCACCCTGCCGGCCGGCGCGCAGGGCGGCGGCACGATGCGGATCGCCGGAGTGCAGGGGTGGGACCCGGCGGTCATGGACGTCACCATGGAGGGCTCGGCCTTCACCGCCGCCGACCCGGACGCCCCCTCCCGGATCCGCATGATCATGCTGGACCAGGCCATGTACATGGACATGGGGGCGAAGCAGGCCGCCGAGATGGACGGCAAGCGCTGGATGAAGCTGGACCTGAAGGCAGCGGCCGAGGTGAGCGGCAGCGAAGAGCTGCAGAAGCAGATGACCGGCGGCCTGGACAACATGAACCAGGACCCGGCCGAGCAGCTCGCCCTGCTGCTCCAGTCGCCCAGCCTGAAGCACGTCGGCGCGGAGAAGGTCGGCGGCGTCCAGGCGGACCACTACAAGGGCACGCTGACCTTCGCGGAGATGGTGGAGGCCAACAAGGCCACCGGCGTCCTGTCCGAGAAGGAGCGCAAGGCCCTGGTCGCCAACGCCGAGAAGGCGGGCATCAAGGGCTACGACACCGAGATCTGGGTCAACCAGGACCACTACCCGGTGAAGATGGTCGTGGGCGTGAGGACGCCCGAGGGCACGCTCCGCATGAACGCCTCCTACTCCGACTACGGCACCGCGGTGAGCGTCCAGGCGCCGCCGGCGAAGGACACCGTCGACCTCTTCGGGATGCTCGGGGACATGAAGGCCTCAGGCCTGACCGGGGGCGCCGGCCTCACGGGCTGACCTGCCCCGACACCGGATTTGCCTGGCGCGGATCCGTTCGCGTATTCTTCAACGGAAGCCAAAGACCGCTGGTTGCTGGCGCGCCCGGGAGGGTGCGGCAGCCGAAGGATCCGCTGATGCGGACGGCCCGCGCAGGTGACAGTGGATGTACTCCCGGGAACGCTCCCCGCGATTCCGGTCGAGTCACGCCCCGTGCGCCTGCGCCGGGGCGTTTGTTCTGCCCGGCCCCTTCCCGTGCGGTCCGAATCACCCGGAAGGAGGCCGAGGCTCTATGGCGAGGCCCGACAAGGCCGGTTCGGTTGCCGAGCTGACGGACAAGTTCCGCAGCTCCAACGCCGCCGTGCTGACCGAGTACCGCGGTCTCACCGTGGCGCAGCTCAAGACGCTGCGCCGTTCGCTCGGTGAGAACGCCCAGTACGCCGTGGTGAAGAACACGCTGACCAAGATCGCGGCCAACGAGGCCGGGATCACCGCTCTGGACGACCTGTTCGCGGGTCCGACGGCGGTCGCCTTCGTCACCGGTGACCCGGTGGAGTCGGCGAAGGGTCTCCGTGACTTCGCCAAGGAGAACCCGAACCTCATCATCAAGGGCGGTGTGCTTGACGGCAAGCCGCTGTCCGCCGATGAGATCAAGAAGCTCGCGGACCTCGAGTCCCGCGAGGTGCTGCTCGCCAAGCTGGCGGGTGCCATGAAGGCAAAGCAGGGCCAGGCCGCTGCTGTCTTCCAGGCCCTGCCTTCGAAGCTCGTCCGCACCGTGGAAGCGCTGCGCGAGAAGGTCGAGCAGGGCGGTGCCGGTACGCCGGCTCCCGCCGAGGACGCGGAGTAGTCACTCCCGTGCTCTAGCGGGCCCGTACGCCCGCCGACATGTACATCCGGCACCTGCCGAATTAGTGGAAGGACCGCCATCATGGCGAAGCTCAGCCAGGACGACCTGCTCGCGCAGTTCGAGGAGATGACCCTCATCGAGCTCTCCGAGTTCGTGAAGGCCTTCGAGGACAAGTTCGACGTCACCGCCGCCGCCCCGGTCGCCGTCGGCGTTGCGGGCCCGGGTGCCCCGGTCGCCGAGGCCGTCGAGGAGAAGGACGAGTTCGACGTCATCCTCACCGGCGCCGGCGAGAAGAAGATCCAGGTCATCAAGGTCGTGCGCGAGCTGACCTCCCTGGGTCTGAAGGAGGCCAAGGACCTCGTCGACGGCACCCCGAAGCCGGTCCTCGAGAAGGTCAACAAGGAGGCCGCGGAGAAGGCCGCCGAGTCCCTCAAGGCCGCGGGCGCGTCCGTCGAGGTCAAGTGATCCCTGCCCCTTCCGAGGGGCTGATCAGCCGCGGGGCGGCCACCCTTTAGGGTGGCCGCCCTCGGTCGTTTGCGTGGTGCGTCACCCGGTCCGGCGACCGACCCGGGTAGGGTGATCATCACTGTTCCGGGACCGTCGGCTTCCTCGAGCTGTGACGATCTCCGCGGGGCGGAGGCCTTGACGAACCGCACGCAGCGCGCGATTCTCAGGACGCGTCGTCACATCGGCCATGGACCGAGGCATGGAACGAAGGCGATGCGGGAATGCCTAGCGTGGCAAGCGTGAAAGAGGGCATGACGGCTCACAACAAGGGGCTCCTACCGACCCCTCCGGAGGACGAGATTGGTGCAGTACCGGTCTCCGAAACTCTGCACTGGACATCAGTGTGCCAAGTGGCTACACTGACCCTTTGCGCTGCCTGTTAGCTGCCGCCTGGCCCGTCACCAGGGGCAAGCCCAAGCCTGAGCACACATGAGGAACCGTCCTGATCAGGGCCTCCTTGTCTGCGCCCGGGGGCGGAAGCCGGTACGCGCGTAGTGAGTCCGAGCCCTCGGAAGGACCCCCTCTTGGCCGCCTCGCGCAACGCCTCGACTGCCAATTCGAACAACGGCGCAAGCACCGCCCCGCTGCGCATCTCTTTCGCGAAGATCAAGGAGCCCCTCGAGGTCCCGAACCTCCTCGCGCTGCAGACCGAGAGCTTTGACTGGCTCCTCGGCAACGCCGCCTGGAAGGCTCGCGTCGAGGCGGCCCTGGACAGTGGCCAGGACGTCCCCACCAAGTCCGGTCTGGAGGAGATCTTCGAGGAGATCTCGCCGATCGAGGACTTCTCCGGGTCGATGTCGCTGACCTTCCGCGACCACCGTTTCGAGCCTCCGAAGAACTCGATCGACGAGTGCAAGGAGCGCGACTTCACGTACGCGGCCCCGCTCTTCGTCACAGCCGAGTTCACCAACAACGAGACCGGCGAGATCAAGTCCCAGACGGTCTTCATGGGCGACTTCCCGCTCATGACCAACAAGGGCACCTTCGTCATCAACGGCACCGAGCGTGTCGTGGTGTCCCAGCTGGTGCGCTCGCCGGGTGTCTACTTCGACAGCCAGATCGACAAGACGTCCGACAAGGACATCTACTCCGCCAAGGTCATCCCCTCCCGTGGTGCCTGGCTGGAGATGGAGATCGACAAGCGCGATATGGTCGGTGTCCGCATCGACCGCAAGCGCAAGCAGTCCGTGACCGTCCTCCTGAAGGCGCTCGGCTGGACCACCGAGCAGATCCTCGAGGAGTTCGGCGAGTACGAGTCCATGCGCGCCACCCTGGAGAAGGACCACACCCAGGGCCAGGACGACGCGCTGCTGGACATCTACCGCAAGCTGCGTCCGGGCGAGCCGCCGACCCGTGAGGCCGCGCAGACGCTGCTGGAGAACCTCTACTTCAACCCCAAGCGCTACGACCTGGCCAAGGTCGGCCGCTACAAGATCAACAAGAAGCTGGGTGCCGACGCGCCGCTCGACGCCGGCGTGCTGACCGTCGAGGACGTCATCTCGGCGATCAAGTACCTGGTCAAGCTGCACGCGGGCGAGACCGAGACCACCGGCGACAACGGTTCCTCCGTGGTCGTCGAGGTCGACGACATCGACCACTTCGGCAACCGTCGTCTGCGCAACGTCGGCGAGCTCATCCAGAACCAGGTCCGCACGGGTCTGGCCCGTATGGAGCGCGTCGTCCGCGAGCGGATGACCACCCAGGACGTCGAGGCGATCACGCCGCAGACCCTGATCAACATCCGGCCGGTCGTCGCCTCCATCAAGGAGTTCTTCGGCACCAGCCAGCTGTCCCAGTTCATGGACCAGACGAACCCGCTGTCGGGCCTGACCCACAAGCGCCGTCTGTCCGCGCTGGGTCCCGGTGGTCTGTCCCGTGAGCGGGCCGGCTTCGAGGTCCGTGACGTGCACCCGTCCCACTACGGACGCATGTGCCCGATCGAGACCCCCGAAGGCCCGAACATCGGTCTGATCGGCTCGCTGGCCTCCTACGGCCGGGTCAACGCGTTCGGTTTCGTGGAGACCCCGTACCGCAAGGTCGACGAGAACGGTGTCGTCACCGACGAGGTCAACTTCCTCACGGCCGACGAGGAGGACCGCTTCGTCATCGCCCAGGCGAACGCCCCGCTGACCGACGACAACCGCTTCGCGGAGTCGCGCGTCCTGGTGCGCCGCCGTGGTGGCGAGATCGACTACGTCCCCGGTGAGGACGTGGACTACATGGACGTCTCGCCGCGCCAGATGGTGTCGGTCGCGACCGCCATGATCCCGTTCCTCGAGCACGACGACGCCAACCGCGCGCTCATGGGATCGAACATGATGCGCCAGGCCGTGCCGCTGCTCAAGGCGCAGGCCCCGCTGGTCGGCACCGGCATGGAGTACCGCTGCGCGGTCGACGCCGGTGACGTCATCAAGGCCGACAAGGACGGTGTGGTCCAGGAGGTCTCCGCGGACTACGTCACCGTCGCCAACGACGACGGCACCTACAACACCTACCGGGTCGCCAAGTTCTCCCGCTCGAACCAGGGCACGTCCTTCAACCAGAAGGTCGTCGTGGACGAGGGCGCCCGCGTGATCGCCGGCCAGGTGCTCGCCGACGGCCCGTCCACCGAGCGCGGTGAGATGGCGCTGGGCAAGAACCTCCTGGTGGCGTTCATGCCGTGGGAGGGCCACAACTACGAGGACGCGATCATCCTCAGCCAGCGTCTGGTGCAGGACGACGTCCTCTCCTCGATCCACATCGAGGAGCACGAGGTCGACGCCCGTGACACCAAGCTCGGCCCCGAGGAGATCACCCGGGACATCCCGAACGTCTCCGAGGAGGTCCTGGCCGACCTCGACGAGCGCGGCATCATCCGCATCGGTGCCGAGGTCGTCGCCGGCGACATCCTGGTCGGCAAGGTCACCCCGAAGGGCGAGACCGAGCTGACCCCGGAGGAGCGCCTGCTGCGCGCGATCTTCGGCGAGAAGGCCCGTGAGGTCCGTGACACCTCGCTGAAGGTGCCGCACGGCGAGACCGGCAAGGTCATCGGCGTGCGCGTCTTCGACCGCGAGGAGGGCGACGAGCTGCCGCCCGGCGTGAACCAGCTGGTCCGCGTCTACGTGGCACAGAAGCGCAAGATCACCGACGGTGACAAGCTCGCCGGCCGCCACGGCAACAAGGGCGTCATCTCCAAGATCCTGCCGATCGAGGACATGCCGTTCCTGGAGGACGGCACCGCGGTCGACATCATCCTCAACCCTCTGGGTGTCCCGTCCCGGATGAACCCGGGACAGGTCCTGGAGATCCACCTCGGCTGGCTCGCCGCCCAGGGCTGGGACGTCTCCGGCATCGGCGACGAGTGGGCGCAGCGCCTCACGGCGATCGGCGCCGACCAGGTGGAGGCCGGCACCAACGTCGCCACCCCGGTGTTCGACGGTGCCCGCGAGGACGAGATCGCCGGTCTCTTCGAGGCCACGATCCCGAACCGCGACGGCCAGCGCCTGGTGCTGCCCTCCGGCAAGGCCCGGCTCTTCGACGGCCGCTCCGGCGAGCCGTTCCCGGACCCGATCTCGGTCGGCTACATGTACATCCTCAAGCTGCACCACCTGGTGGACGACAAGCTGCACGCCCGTTCCACCGGTCCGTACTCGATGATCACCCAGCAGCCGCTGGGTGGTAAGGCGCAGTTCGGTGGTCAGCGCTTCGGTGAGATGGAGGTGTGGGCCCTTGAGGCGTACGGCGCGGCCTACGCGCTGCAGGAACTCCTCACCATCAAGTCCGACGACGTCCTGGGCCGCGTGAAGGTCTACGAGGCGATCGTCAAGGGCGAGAACATCCCCGAGCCGGGCATTCCCGAGTCCTTCAAGGTGCTCATCAAGGAAATGCAGTCGCTCTGCCTCAACGTGGAGGTGCTGTCCTCGGACGGCATGTCCATCGAGATGCGCGACACGGACGAGGACGTCTTCCGCGCGGCGGAGGAGCTCGGTATCGACCTGTCCCGGCGCGAGCCGAGCAGCGTCGAAGAGGTCTGACGGGCCGGCCGGGGAGCTGCCGTGAGCAGCTCCCCGCCTCCCCCGGACCGTTCAGACATGTTTGACTTTCGACCCCGAAAGAGGGATTGACGACAAAGTGCTCGACGTCAACTTCTTCGACGAGCTGCGGATCGGCCTTGCGACCGCGGACGACATCCGACAGTGGTCCCATGGCGAGGTCAAGAAGCCTGAGACCATCAACTACCGCACCCTGAAGCCCGAGAAGGACGGACTCTTCTGCGAGAAGATCTTCGGCCCCACCCGGGACTGGGAGTGCTACTGCGGCAAGTACAAGCGTGTCCGCTTCAAGGGCATCATCTGTGAGCGCTGCGGCGTCGAGGTCACTCGCGCCAAGGTGCGTCGTGAGCGGATGGGCCACATCGAGCTGGCCGCCCCCGTGACCCACATCTGGTACTTCAAGGGCGTTCCGTCGCGGCTGGGCTACCTGCTCGACCTCGCCCCGAAGGACCTCGAGAAGGTCATCTACTTCGCCGCCTACATGATCACGTGGGTGGACGACGAGCGTCGTACCCGCGACCTGCCCTCGCTGGAGGCCCAGGTCTCCGTCGAGCGTCAGCAGATCGAGCAGCGCCGTGACTCCGACATCGAGTCCCGGCAGAAGAAGCTCGAGGCCGACCTCGGCGAGCTGGAGGCCGAGGGCGCCAAGTCCGACGTGCGCCGCAAGGTGCGCGAGGGCGCCGAGCGGGAGATGAAGCAGCTGCGCGACCGCGCCCAGCGCGAGCTGGACCGGCTCGACGAGGTGTGGTCCCGCTTCAAGAACCTCAAGGTCCAGGACCTGGAGGGTGACGAGCTGCTCTACCGCGAGCTGCGGGAGCGCTTCGGCACCTACTTCCAGGGTTCGATGGGTGCCGCGGCGCTGCAGAAGCGCCTGGAGTCCTTCGACCTGGACGAGGAGGCCGCCAAGCTCCGCGAGATCATCCGTACCGGCAAGGGCCAGAAGAAGACCCGTGCGCTCAAGCGCCTCAAGGTCGTCTCCGCGTTCCTGCAGACCACCAACAAGCCCCAGGGCATGGTGCTGGACTGCGTCCCGGTGATTCCGCCGGACCTGCGTCCGATGGTGCAGCTGGACGGTGGCCGCTTCGCGACCTCCGACCTGAACGACCTGTACCGCCGCGTCATCAACCGCAACAACCGCCTCAAGCGCCTCCTCGACCTCGGTGCCCCCGAGATCATCGTGAACAACGAGAAGCGCATGCTCCAGGAGGCCGTCGACGCGCTCTTCGACAACGGCCGTCGTGGTCGCCCGGTCACGGGCCCCGGCAACCGTCCGCTGAAGTCGCTGTCCGACATGCTCAAGGGCAAGCAGGGCCGGTTCCGTCAGAACCTGCTCGGCAAGCGCGTCGACTACTCGGCCCGTTCGGTCATCGTCGTCGGCCCGCAGCTCAAGCTGCACCAGTGCGGTCTGCCCAAGGCCATGGCGCTGGAGCTCTTCAAGCCGTTCGTGATGAAGCGCCTGGTGGACCTGAACCACGCGCAGAACATCAAGTCGGCCAAGCGCATGGTCGAGCGCGGCCGCACGGTCGTGTACGACGTGCTCGAAGAGGTCATCGCCGAGCACCCGGTGCTGCTGAACCGTGCGCCGACCCTGCACCGCCTCGGCATCCAGGCCTTCGAGCCGCAGCTGGTCGAGGGCAAGGCCATCCAGATCCACCCGCTCGTCTGCACCGCGTTCAACGCGGACTTCGACGGCGACCAGATGGCCGTGCACCTGCCGCTGTCCGCGGAGGCGCAGGCCGAGGCCCGCATCCTGATGCTGTCCTCGAACAACATCCTCAAGCCCGCCGACGGCCGTCCGGTGACGATGCCGACGCAGGACATGGTCCTGGGTCTGTTCTTCCTCACCACGGACGCGGAGGAGCGCGAGCTCCGGGGTGAGGGCCGGGCGTTCGGCTCGACCGCCGAGGCGATCATGGCCTTCGACGCGCGCGAGCTCTCGCTCCAGTCGCGGATCGACATCCGGTTCCCGATCGGCACCGTCCCGCCGCGTGGCTGGACCCCGCCGGCGGACGTCGAGGGCGAGGAGCCCTGGCAGCTGGGCGACTCCTTCCGGCTGAACACGACCCTGGGCCGTGCGCTCTTCAACGAGCTGCTGCCCGAGGACTACCCGTTCGTGGACTACCCGGTGGGCAAGAAGCAGCTCTCCGAGATCGTCAACGACCTCGCCGAGCGGTACCCGAAGGTCATCGTGGCGGCGACGCTCGACAACCTGAAGGCGTCCGGTTTCCACTGGGCGACCCGTTCCGGTGTCACCGTGGCCATCTCCGACGTCGTCGTGCCCGAGGCCAAGAAGGCCATCATCGCGGGCTACGAGGCTCAGGACGAGAAGGTCCAGAAGCAGTACGAGCGCGGTCTGATCACCAAGGACGAGCGCACGCAGGAGCTCATCGCGATCTGGACCAAGGCGACCAACGAGGTCGCCGAGGCGATGAACGCGAACTTCCCGAAGACCAACCCGATCTTCATGATGGTCGACTCGGGTGCCCGCGGAAACATGATGCAGATGCGTCAGATCGCGGGTATGCGTGGCCTGGTGTCCAACGCGAAGAACGAGACCATCCCGCGGCCGATCAAGGCGTCGTTCCGCGAGGGCCTCACCGTGCTGGAGTACTTCATCTCCACCCACGGTGCCCGTAAGGGTCTCGCGGACACCGCTCTGCGTACCGCCGACTCCGGTTACCTGACGCGTCGTCTGGTCGACGTCTCCCAGGACGTCATCATCCGCGAGGAGGACTGCGGCACCGAGCGCGGCCTCAAGCTGGCGATCGCCGAGCGCTCCGAGGACGGTTCGCTGCGCAAGACGGACGACGTCGAGACCAGCGTGTACGCGCGCTGCCTCGCCGAGGACGTCGTGGTGGACGGCAAGGTGCTGGCCACCGCCGGCACCGACCTGGGCGACGTGCTCATCGAGCAGCTCATCCACAACGGCGTCGAGGAGGTCAAGACCCGCTCGGTCCTGACCTGCGAGTCCGCGGTGGGCACCTGCGCGATGTGCTACGGCCGTTCGCTCGCGACCGGCAAGCTGGTGGACATCGGTGAGGCGGTCGGCATCATCGCCGCCCAGTCCATCGGTGAGCCCGGCACCCAGCTGACGATGCGTACCTTCCACACCGGTGGTGTGGCCGGTGACGACATCACGCAGGGTCTGCCGCGTGTCGTCGAGCTCTTCGAGGCGCGTACCCCCAAGGGTGTCGCCCCGATCTCGGAGGCGGCGGGCCGCATCCGGATCGAGGAGACCGAGAAGACCAAGAAGATCGTCATCACCCCGGACGACGGTGCCGAGGAGATCGCCTACCCGATCTCCAAGCGTGCCCGGCTGCTGGTGGGCGAGGGCGACCACGTCGAGGTCGGCGAGAAGCTGACCGTGGGTGCCACCAACCCGCACGACGTGCTGCGCATCCTGGGTCAGCGGGCCGTCCAGGTCCACCTGGTCGGGGAAGTCCAGAAGGTCTACAACTCGCAGGGTGTGTCGATCCACGACAAGCACATCGAGATCATCATCCGGCAGATGCTCCGCCGGGTGACGATCATCGAGTCCGGCGACGCGGAGCTGCTGCCGGGCGAGCTGGTCGAGCGCGGCCGCTTCGAGACCGAGAACCGTCGGGTCGTGGCGGAGGGTGGCCACCCGGCCTCCGGCCGTCCGCAGCTGATGGGTATCACCAAGGCCTCGCTGGCCACCGAGTCCTGGCTGTCGGCCGCCTCCTTCCAGGAGACGACCCGGGTCCTCACCGACGCGGCGATCCACGCCAAGTCCGACTCGCTGCTGGGCCTCAAGGAGAACGTCATCATCGGTAAGCTCATCCCGGCCGGTACGGGTCTGTCCCGCTACCGCAACATCCGGGTCGAGCCGACCGAGGAGGCCAAGGCCGCGATGTACTCGGCCGTCGGCTACGACGACATCGACTACAGCCCGTTCGGCACCGGCTCCGGCCAGGCCGTCCCGCTGGAGGACTACGACTACGGCCCGTACAACGGCTGAGTCGTCCGCTCGAAGCCGCTGGGCGGCCATCCCTCGGGGTGGCCGCCCAGCGGCTTTGTGCCGCCCTGGACGGGCCTGTGGGGGCCTTCCAGGGCGGTACGGGCGGGGGAGGGGCGGCACGGACCGGCCGACCGTGTGACGGGGCGCCCTGGGAACGTGGTTTTCCGGGCATAATGGAGCGATGCGGGCTGCGAACGATGATCGCGAGCGTACGGTGGACGTGCTCAAGGCTGCGTTCACCGAAGGGCGGTTGACCCAGCCGGAGTTCGAGGACCGGGTCGGGCTGGCCTACCAGGCGGTGACGTACCAGGAGCTGTACGGGCTCACCGCGGACATCCCGCGCCCACGCCGGCTCCCCGCGCCGCCGCCGCCGGTCAACGCCAAGGCGGTCGCCTCGCTGGTCTGCGGTGCGGTGGGCATGTTCGGACTGGTGATCCCCGGGATACCGGCCGTGGTGCTGGGGCACATGGCGCGCCGGGAGATCCGGCGCACGGGCGAGCGGGGCGACGCGCTCGCGGTGTGCGGACTGGTGATGGGGTACCTTCTGACCGCGTTCACGGTCGCGATCACGGCGATCGTCGTTATGGTGGTAGTGGCGGTCAGTCACGGCTGAGTGCGTTCTCGCGAGCTCCCCGCGGGGCCCGGCGGGAGGGTGCGGCATCGGCCGAGACCATATGTTTTGACCGAAGGCTGGGCGCTGGGTACGCTCTGACCTTGTGCCTGGGGTGTGCCCGGGTTCTCGTGCGTGCACTTGTCCGTGCGGGACACCGAGGCCGATACACCGACAAATATGCAGTTTCGCTTCGGCGGAAATCGTATGAGGTGCGCGACACACCCGACCGCGTGGGTCGGCGTGAGCCGCTGAAACCCCAGGTTAGAAGTATCGAGTCGGCACACAGAAACCGGAGAAACGGTGCCTACGATCCAGCAGCTGGTCCGAAAGGGCCGGCAGGACAAGGTCGAGAAGAACAAGACGCCCGCACTGAAGGGTTCCCCTCAGCGCCGCGGCGTCTGCACGCGCGTCTACACGACCACCCCGAAGAAGCCGAACTCTGCCCTGCGCAAGGTCGCGCGTGTGCGACTGACCAGCGGCATCGAGGTCACCGCTTACATCCCGGGTGAGGGTCACAACCTGCAGGAGCACTCCATCGTGCTCGTGCGTGGTGGCCGTGTGAAGGACCTGCCGGGTGTTCGCTACAAGATCATCCGCGGCTCGCTCGACACCCAGGGTGTCAAGAACCGCAAGCAGGCCCGCAGCCGCTACGGCGCCAAGAAGGAGAAGTAAGAATGCCTCGTAAGGGCCCCGCCCCGAAGCGCCCGGTCATCATCGACCCGGTCTACGGTTCTCCTCTGGTGACGTCGCTCGTCAACAAGATCCTGCTGCACGGCAAGCGCTCCACCGCCGAGCGCATCGTGTACGGCGCCCTCGAGGGCCTGCGCGAGAAGACCGGGCAGGACCCGGTCATCACGCTCAAGCGCGCCCTGGAGAACGTCAAGCCCTCCCTCGAGGTCAAGTCCCGCCGTGTCGGTGGCGCGACCTACCAGGTGCCGATCGAGGTCCGCCCCGGCCGCGCCAACACCCTGGCGCTGCGCTGGCTGGTGGGTTACTCCCGCGCCCGCCGCGAGAAGACCATGACCGAGCGTCTGATGAACGAGCTGATGGACGCCAGCAACGGTCTGGGCGCCGCGGTGAAGCGTCGCGAGGACACCCACAAGATGGCCGAGTCCAACAAGGCCTTCGCGCACTACCGCTGGTAGTCCGCGCCCCCATCGAGAGAACCGAGAGAAGACTGAAGCCTTATGGCTACCACTTCACTTGACCTGGCCAGGGTCCGCAACATCGGGATCATGGCCCACATCGACGCGGGCAAGACGACGACCACCGAGCGGATCCTGTTCTACACCGGTGTCTCGTACAAGATCGGCGAAGTCCACGACGGCGCTGCCACCATGGACTGGATGGAGCAGGAGCAGGAGCGCGGCATCACGATCACGTCGGCCGCGACGACCTGCCACTGGCCGCTGGAGAACGTCGACCACACCATCAACATCATCGACACCCCGGGTCACGTCGACTTCACCGTCGAGGTGGAGCGCTCGCTGCGCGTGCTCGACGGTGCCGTGACGGTGTTCGACGGTGTCGCCGGTGTCGAGCCGCAGTCCGAGACCGTCTGGCGTCAGGCGGACCGCTACGGTGTGCCGCGCATCTGCTTCGTCAACAAGCTCGACCGCACCGGCGCCGAGTTCCACCGCTGCGTCGACATGATCGTGGACCGCCTCGGTGCGGTTCCGCTGGTCATGCAGCTGCCGATCGGTGCCGAGGCCGACTTCAAGGGCGTGGTCGACCTCGTCCAGATGAAGGCCCTCGTGTGGTCCGCCGAGGCCACCAAGGGCGAGATGTACGACGTCGTCGACATCCCCGACACCCACACCGAGGCCGCCGACGAGTGGCGCGGCAAGCTGCTCGAGGCCGTCGCCGAGAACGACGAAGAGATGATGGAGCTGTACCTGGAGGGCACCGAGCCCAGCCAGGAGCAGCTGATGGCGGCCATCCGCCGCATCACCCTCGCCTCCAAGGGCGGCGCGGGCTCCGTCACCGTCACCCCGGTGTTCTGCGGAACCGCGTTCAAGAACAAGGGCGTCCAGCCCCTGCTCGACGCGGTCGTGCGGTACCTGCCGTCGCCGCTGGACGTCGAGGCCATCGAGGGCCACGCCGTCGGCGACGCCGAGCAGATCATCAAGCGCAAGCCCTCGGACGACGAGCCCTTCTCCGGCCTCGCGTTCAAGATCATGAGCGACCCGCACCTCGGCAAGCTCACCTTCGTCCGGGTGTACTCGGGCCGCCTGGAGTCCGGCAGCTCCGTGCTGAACTCCGTCAAGGGCAAGAAGGAGCGCATCGGCAAGATCTACCGCATGCACGCGAACAAGCGTGAGGAGATCGACTCGGTGGGCGCCGGCGACATCGTCGCCGTCATGGGCCTGAAGCAGACCACCACCGGTGAGACGCTGTCCGACGACAAGAACCCGGTGATCCTGGAGTCCATGGACTTCCCGGCTCCGGTCATCCAGGTCGCGATCGAGCCCAAGTCCAAGGGCGACCAGGAGAAGCTGGGTGTCGCCATCCAGCGCCTCTCGGAGGAGGACCCCTCCTTCCAGGTCCACTCGGACGAGGAGACCGGCCAGACGATCATCGGCGGCATGGGCGAACTGCACCTCGAGGTGCTGGTCGACCGCATGAAGCGCGAGTTCAAGGTCGAGGCGAACGTGGGCAAGCCCCAGGTCGCCTACCGCGAGACCATCCGCAAGGCGGTCGAGCGGATCGACTACACGCACAAGAAGCAGACCGGCGGTACCGGCCAGTTCGCGAAGGTGCAGATCTCGCTGGAGCCGCTGGAGGGCGGAGACGCCTCCTACGAGTTCGTCAACAAGGTCACCGGTGGCCGCATCCCCCGCGAGTACATCCCGTCGGTGGACTCCGGTGCCCAGGAGGCCATGAAGTTCGGCATCCTGGCCGGCTACGAGATGGTCGGCGTCCGCGTCACCCTTCTCGACGGTGGCTACCACGAGGTCGACTCCTCCGAGCTGGCGTTCAAGATCGCCGGTTCGCAGGCCTTCAAGGAGGGCGCCCGCAAGGCGAGCCCCGTCCTCCTCGAGCCGATGATGGCCGTCGAGGTCACCACGCCCGAGGAGTCCATGGGCGACGTCATCGGCGACCTCAACTCCCGCCGTGGCCAGATCCAGGCCATGGAGGAGCGCAGTGGTGCCCGGGTCGTCAAGGGCCTGGTACCGCTGTCGGAGATGTTCGGCTACGTCGGCGACCTCCGCAGCAAGACGTCGGGTCGCGCGAGCTACTCGATGCAGTTCGACTCCTACGCCGAGGTTCCCAAGAACGTCGCCGAGGAGATCATCGCGAAGGCCAAGGGCGAGTAACCCAGCAGTTGTTCCCGCACTAGGCTTGACCGGGAGGCTTGGGGGCATTCCGCCGCGAACCGCAAGGGGCGCGTCGGATGCCCCGGCCGCCCGTAACCCAGCAAAGATCACCCTGGCGCCGATGAAGTAAGGCGTACAGCAACTCCACAGGAGGACCCCAGTGGCGAAGGCGAAGTTCGAGCGGACTAAGCCGCACGTCAACATCGGCACCATCGGTCACATCGACCACGGTAAGACCACTCTTACCGCTGCGATCACCAAGGTGCTGCACGACGCGTACCCGGACCTGAACCCCTTCACGCCGTTCGACCAGATCGACAAGGCGCCGGAGGAGCGGCAGCGCGGTATCACCATCTCCATCGCGCACGTCGAGTACCAGACGGACGCGCGTCACTACGCGCACGTCGACTGCCCGGGTCACGCGGACTACATCAAGAACATGATCACCGGTGCCGCGCAGATGGACGGCGCCATCCTCGTGGTCGCCGCCACCGACGGTCCGATGCCGCAGACCAAGGAGCACGTGCTCCTGGCCCGCCAGGTCGGCGTTCCCTACATCGTCGTCGCCCTGAACAAGGCCGACATGGTGGACGACGAGGAGATCCTGGAGCTCGTCGAGCTCGAGGTCCGTGAGCTGCTCTCCGAGTACGAGTTCCCGGGCGACGACCTGCCGGTCGTCCGCGTCTCCGCGCTGAAGGCGCTGGAGGGCGACAAGGAGTGGGGCGAGAAGCTCCTCGGCCTGATGAAGGCCGTGGACGAGTCCGTCCCCACCCCCGAGCGCGACGTCGACAAGCCGTTCCTGATGCCGATCGAGGACGTCTTCACGATCACCGGTCGTGGCACCGTCGTCACCGGTCGTATCGAGCGCGGCATCCTCAAGGTCAACGAGACCGTCGACATCATCGGCATCAAGACCGAGAAGACCACCACCACGGTCACCGGCATCGAGATGTTCCGCAAGCTGCTCGACGAGGGCCAGGCCGGTGAGAACGTCGGTCTGCTGCTCCGCGGCATCAAGCGCGAGGACGTCGAGCGCGGCCAGGTCATCATCAAGCCGGGTACGGTCACGCCGCACACCGACTTCGAGGCCCAGGCCTACATCCTGTCGAAGGACGAGGGTGGCCGTCACACCCCGTTCTTCAACAACTACCGCCCGCAGTTCTACTTCCGTACCACGGACGTGACCGGCGTCGTGACCCTCCCCGAGGGCACCGAGATGGTCATGCCGGGCGACAACACCGCCATGACGGTCGCGCTGATCCAGCCGATCGCCATGGAGGAGGGCCTGAAGTTCGCCATCCGCGAGGGTGGCCGGACCGTCGGCGCCGGCCAGGTCACCAAGATCCTGAAGTAAGGATCCCGGCGATCTGCCGCTTGCCGTAGGCGAGCTGTACGAGGGCCCCGGCCCACCGTTCACGCGGTGGGCCGGGGCCTTCGGCGTTCGCGGGCTCCGGGGCCCGGGCCCGGAAGCCGCCGGGGGCCGGCGGGCTAGACCGGGGTGCGCAGCTCCGGCCGCCAGATCCAGGGCGTGGCGTCGGTCCCGAAGCCCACGACGGCCGGCCGGGCCCCGGGGCGTGTGTGCAGGGCCGGGAAGCCGTACCCGGGGGCGCCCCGGCGCAGCGCGCCGGCCGGGTGCGCGAGGCCGGCGACGTGGACGGCACCGTCGGCGGCGCGTCCGGCGAGCAGCCCGTGGGCCTGGGCGAGGGGACCGTAACCGTCGAAGAGCCGCGGCCGGTCGGGCCCGAGAGCCGCCCTGACCACGCCGAGCCGGTGGACGAGGAGTCCGTCGCTCGCGGGCAGGCGGTAGACCAGGGACAGCGAGCCGTCGGGCTCCGCCGCGGCCGCCGGGGGATCGGCGGGCCCCGGCAGCGCGGTCAGCGCGCGGCCGAGCAGCGGCCGGCCCGGTGCGTCCTGGGACCAGTGGTGCACGGCGGTCCGCCCGGCGGCGAACACGTGCACCCTCCCGTCGCGGTCCACGACCGCGCTCAGCCCGTCCTGCACCTCGCCGCCGCCCAGGTCCTGCCAGCCGGTCCACGTGCCGTCGGGCTCCCGTACGCGGGTGCTCAGGCCCTTGGCCGCGTTGCGCACGAACAGGTGCACCCGTCGGTCCGGCGCGGCCACCGCGACGGGCACGCCGATCCTGCGCCCCCGGTCCGGGTCGTCCTCGGGCGAGCCCAGTCCCTCCCAGTCACGGCCCTCCGCCAGCACCACGACGTCACGGGTGTTGGCCGCCCGGTCGCTCTCCAGGGCGGCGAACCGCAGCGCGAACAGCAGGGGTCCGCCGCCGGCCGGGTCGGTGACGACGCTCAGCGCGGGGGCGAGCGGTCCGCCGCCCAGGTCCCGCGGCGTGCCCCAGCGCCCGCTGCCGGGGGCGGTCTCCCGCCAGCGCACCGCGCGAGTGCCGAGCACGCCGTGGGCGACCAGCCGTCCCTGCGCGTCGGTCCCCGGTACGAGGCGGGCGCCGGGGTGGCGGTAGTGGGTGCTGCGCACCCAGCCCTTGCGGTTGGCGAGCGGTCTGCCCATGCCGACCTGGTAGTCGCCGCAGCCGGAGGGGTCGCCGCACGGCCAGTCCGGGGCGCCTCCGTACGGGGCGAGGTAGCCGGCCTTCCGGCGCAGCAGCGCGGGCGGGAGGTTGTAGGGCCAGTGGTGGTTGTAGTAGCCGCGGTAGGCCGTCGTCAGGAAGGCGGGCGCGATGCCTTCGCTGCGGGCGACGCCCTCGGCGTAGCGGGCGATCGCCTTCCAGGCGAACAGCGCTGTCGCGGTGTGGTCCCAGTGGTCGCTGTAGCCGAGTTGCTCGACGTCCCGTCGCCTGGTGGCCGCGTTGGCCTCCATGTCCGGGTCGGGGTCGAGGGTGTGGACGAGGGTCGGCCGGTGGTGCCGCAGCAGTCCGGCGAGCACGTCCACCAGGACCTCGTGGGTGTACGTGTCCCTGGCGGCGTTCGGTGAGCCCGCCGAGGTGAAGGTCGGCAGGGTCATGCCGGGCAGCTGCCACAGCTGCGGCAGCCCGACCCTGTCGGTCGTGCCGTGCATGGCGAGGTTGAGGAAGACCAGCACCGCCTCCCGGTCGCCCACGCGCAGCGTGTCGACCTCGGCGGTCATGCCGTGGGCCAGCCGCGTGGTGCCGCGCCGCCAGGGCGTGAAGATGTCGGCGCCCAGCATCGCCGCGTACGCCTGCCGCAGGCCCTGGTGACGGGCGGCGGAGTAGGCGGCCTTGTCGGGGGCCGGACGCGGCCGTCCCGGTGGGCGGTTGACCCCGTGCGCCTCGCCCGCGGTGACGTACACCGATACCACGGGCACGCCCGCCTCGAGGGCCTGCACGGTGTCGGGGTTCATGAAGTACAGCTCGTCGTCGGGGTGCGCCAGCACCTGGAACAGCCGCGCCCCGCCCGCCGGGACGCGGAACGCCAGGGGGGCGGGCGCCGGACCGGTGGCCGGGCCCGCGGACCGGGAGCAGCCGCCCAGGGCGAGGGCCGCGGAGCCGGTGGCGAACGCGGCGAGGAAGTGCCGACGGGTGGGGACGATCTTCACGCCACGCTAGAGGGCCGTTCCGCCCGGGAGGTTGCGGGGCACCGCCGCGACGTGCGCCACTCGGGCGACGCGTGTACGTCATCGGGGCGTCCCCTCACCCGCTCGCCCGATTGGCACGCTGCGCGAGCAGCGGGTGACCACTCGGTGTTACGACTTGTGACGTTCGGTGCACACCCGTACGAGTCCCCCGAGGAGCCCGCCATGCGCCTGTCCCAGCGCCGGGCAGTGGTCGTCGCCGCCGTCCTGACGGCCGTGCTGCCCGCCCTCGGTGGGGCCGCCGCGACGCCGGAGCCGCCCGGGGCCCCGCTGCGGATGGCGGCGCAGGGGGGCATCACCGGGCAGTACCTGGTGATGCTGCGGCCGGGTACGGACCCGGGCTCGGTGCTGCGCAGCGTCGAGGCGCAGCCGATGTTCACGTTCACCAGCGCGCTGGTGGGCTTCGCCGCCCGGCTGACCGACGGCCAGGTCTCCCGGCTGCGCGCGGTGCCCGGGGTGGAGGCCGTGGAGCAGGACGCCGAGGTCGCGGCACCGAAGCCGGCGACGCAGGTGGCCGCGGCCGCCGCCGAGACGTCCTGGGGCCTGGCCCGGATCGGCAACCGGGCCCACGACGGCGGCGCCTTCGGCGTGCGGGCGACGGGAGCCAAGGTCACCTCGTACGTCATCGACACCGGCATCGACTTCGGGCACGCCGAGTTCGGGGGACGGGCGGTGCCCGGCTTCGACGCGGTGGGGGACGGCCGGGACGGCACCGACTGCAACGGCCACGGCACGCACGTCGCCGGGACGGTCGGCGGTGCCACCACCGGGGTCGCCCGGGCGACGAAGCTGGTCTCGGTACGGGTGCTGGGCTGCGACGGCCGTGGCTCGGTGGCCACCGTGGTCGCCGGGATGAACTGGGTGGCCGCCCACGCGGTGAAACCCGCGGTCGCCAACCTGTCGACCGGCGGCGCCCGCAGCGAGACGGCCGACCGTGCGGTGGAGGGCCTGGCGGCCGCGGGGGTCTTCCCGGCCGTCGCCGCCGGCAACTCCGACGAGGACGCCTGCCAGGCTTCCCCGGCCGCGGCGCCCGGCGCGTTCACCGTCGCCGCGATCGACGAGTCGGACCGCAAGGCGTCCTTCAGCAACTGGGGCGGCTGCGTGGACATCAGTGCCCCGGGGACGGGGATCACCTCCGCGGCCATGGGCGGCGGCCTGGTCCGCATGAGCGGCACCTCGATGGCCGCCCCGCACGTCACGGGGGTGGCGGCGCTCTACAAGGACACGTACGGGGACGTCTCCACGTCCTTCCTCGCCTCCTGGCTGCTGGCCAACGCCACGTCCGGCGTGCCCGTCGACGCCCCGGCCGGCACCCCGCGGCTGCTGGTGTACACATCCGGACTGTGACCCGGGTTTGGGGGAGCGGCGGCGGGGGGTAAGGTACTGCGCCCCGATTGGCGTCCGAGGCGTCCGGTATGGCAGACTAGCCGGGTTGCTCGGTCGAGTGCCGATGCTGCGCGCCTCCCGTCGGGAGGACCGGAAGCGAGTCCCACAGTACTCGTCGTCACTCTCCGCCCCAGGCGGGGTGGCGGACGTACGGGAATCTTCCGGGAAGCGTCAGCGGGGTGCTCACCAGGTGCTCGGTGGGTGTCTTCTCCCACGTATCCCCTCCCTGAGGGTCTCCGCCATGCGGTGATTTAAGGGAAGGGAAGCGACACGCCCGACCGCGTGGGTCGGAGAAGACGGTCGAACCACCGAGTTCCAGAGCGCTGACTAGCAGACAGGACTACGAAGTAGCCATGGCGGGACAGAAGATCCGCATCCGGCTCAAGGCCTACGACCACGAGGTCATCGACTCCTCGGCGAAGAAGATCGTCGAGACGGTGACGCGTACTGGTGCGCAGGTCGCGGGCCCGGTGCCGCTGCCCACTGAGAAGAACGTGTACTGCGTCATCAAGTCGCCGCACAAGTACAAGGACTCGCGCGAGCACTTCGAGATGCGCACGCACAAGCGCCTGATCGACATCCTCGACCCGACGCCCAAGACCGTTGACTCGCTGATGCGCCTGGACCTTCCGGCCGGCGTTGACATCGAGATCAAGCTCTGAGAGGCGCGGAACAGATGGCTAAGCAGATCAAGGGCATCCTGGGCGAGAAGCTCGGCATGACCCAGGTCTGGGACGAGAACAACCGTGTCGTCCCGGTGACCGTGGTCAAGGCCGGCCCGAACGTCGTGACCCAGGTCCGTACGAACGACGTCGACGGTTACGAGTCGGTCCAGATCGCCTTCGGCGAGATCGACCCGCGCAAGGTGAACAAGCCCCTCAAGGGCCACTTCGCCAAGGCCGACGTGACCCCCCGCCGCCACCTGGTGGAGCTCCGCACCTCCGACGCCGCCGAGTACACCCTCGGCCAGGAGATCACCGCGGAGGTCTTCGAGGCGGGCGTGAAGGTGGACGTCACCGGCAAGAGCAAGGGCAAGGGCTTCGCCGGTGTCATGAAGCGTCACAACTTCAAGGGCCTCGGCGCCGGACACGGCACCCAGCGCAAGCACCGCTCTCCCGGCTCCATCGGTGGCTGCGCCACCCCGGGCCGTGTGTTCAAGGGTCTGCGCATGGCGGGCCGCATGGGCAACGAGCGGGTCACCACCCAGAACCTGACCGTCCACGCCGTTGACGCGGAGAAGGGCCTGCTGCTCATCAAGGGCGCGGTTCCCGGCCCGAACGGCGGCCTCGTCCTGGTCCGCACCGCGGCCAAGGGGGCCTGAGGATATGAGCACCATTGACATTCTGTCGCCCGCGGGCGACAAGGCCGGGACCGTTGAGCTCCCGGGCGAGATCTTCGACGCGAAGGTCAGCATCCCGCTGATCCACCAGGTCGTCGTGGCGCAGCTGGCCGCCGCCCGTCAGGGCACGCACAAGGTCAAGACGCGTGGCGAGGTCCGCGGTGGCGGCAAGAAGCCGTACCGCCAGAAGGGCACCGGCCGCGCCCGTCAGGGTTCGACCCGCGCCCCGCAGTTCGCCGGTGGTGGCGTCGTGCACGGTCCCGTGCCGCGTGACTACTCGCAGCGGACCCCGAAGAAGATGAAGGCCGCCGCCCTGCGCGGTGCCCTCACCGACCGGGCGCGTCACAACCGCATCCACGTCGTGACCGGCGTCATCGAGGGCGAGTCCCCGTCGACGAAGGCCGCCAAGACGCTGCTGGGCAAGATCAGCGACCGCAAGAACGTGCTGCTCGTCGCCGACCGCGCCGAAGAGGCCGCGTGGCTGTCCGCCCGCAACCTGCCCCAGGTGCACATCCTGGAGGCCGGCCAGCTGAACACGTACGACGTGCTCGTCTCCGACGACGTGGTCTTCACCAAGGCCGCCTTCGACCGCTTCATCGGTAACGGCGCCGCCGAGACCGAAGGGAGCGACGCCTGATGGCCGAGCAGACCGCGATCACCAGCCGGACCTTCACGGACCACCGTGACATCCTGGTCAAGCCGGTGGTCTCCGAGAAGAGCTACGCGCTGCTGGACGAGAACAAGTACACGTTCGTCGTCGACCCGCGTGCCAACAAGACCCAGATCAAGCAGGCCGTCGAGGCGGTCTTCCAGGTCAAGGTCACCGGGGTCAACACGATCAACCGTCAGGGCAAGCGCAAGCGCACCAAGACCGGTTTCGGCAAGCGCAAGGACACCAAGCGCGCCATCGTGACCCTCGCTGAGGGCGACCGCATCGACATCTTCGGCGGCCCGGTCTCCTAACGGGGACCGGAACGTTCAGAAGTCCGGAATCTTCCGAGGACTGAGAAATGGGTATCCGCAAGTACAAGCCGACGACCCCGGGCCGTCGTGGCTCCAGCGTCGCCGACTTCGTCGAGATCACGCGGTCCACGCCGGAGAAGTCGCTGGTCCGCCCCCTGCACAGCAAGGGCGGCCGTAACAACACCGGTCGTGTGACCGTTCGCCACCAGGGTGGTGGACACAAGCGCGCCTACCGCGTGATCGACTTCCGTCGTCACGACAAGGACGGCGTGCCGGCCAAGGTCGCGCACATCGAGTACGACCCCAACCGCACCGCTCGCATCGCGCTGCTGCACTACGCGGACGGCGAGAAGCGCTACATCCTGGCCCCGGCCAAGCTGAACCAGGGTGACCGCATCGAGAACGGCGCCGGCGCCGACATCAAGCCCGGCAACAACCTCCCGCTGCGTCACATCCCGGTGGGTACGACCATCCACGCCATCGAGCTGCGGCCCGGCGGCGGCGCGAAGCTGGCGCGCAGCGCCGGTGCCTCCGTCCAGCTGCTGGCGAGGGAGGGCTCCATGGCCACCCTCCGCATGCCGTCCGGTGAGGTCCGCCTGGTCGACGCCCGCTGCCGCGCCACCATCGGCGAGGTCGGCAACGCCGAGCAGTCGAACATCAACTGGGGCAAGGCCGGCCGTATGCGCTGGAAGGGCGTCCGCCCGACCGTCCGCGGTGTGGCCATGAACCCCGTCGACCACCCGCACGGTGGTGGTGAGGGCAAGACCTCCGGTGGTCGCCACCCGGTCAGCCCGTGGGGTCAGAAGGAGGGTCGTACTCGCTCGCCGAAGAAGGCCAGCAGCAAGTACATCGTCCGCCGCCGCAAGACGAACAAGAAGCGCTAGGAGCGGGTTTAGATGCCGCGCAGTCTCAAGAAGGGGCCCTTCGTCGACGACCACCTGATCAAGAAGGTGGACGTTCAGAACGAGGCCGGTACCCACAACGTCATCAAGACCTGGTCCCGCCGCTCGATGATCATCCCGGCGATGCTGGGCCACACGATCGCGGTGCACGACGGCCGTAAGCACGTCCCGGTGTTTGTCACCGAGTCGATGGTCGGCCACAAGCTCGGCGAGTTCGCGCCGACCCGCACCTTCCGCGGCCACGAGAAGGACGACCGCAAGTCGCGTCGTCGCTGATCTGCGGAGAGCGAAGACCATGACAGACACCGAAGGGACAACCATGGAAGCCAGGGCCCAGGCGCGGTACATCCGCGTCACGCCCATGAAGGCCCGCCGCGTGGTGGACCTCATCCGTGGCATGAGCGCCACGGAGGCTCAGGCGGTCCTGCGTTTCGCCCCGCAGGCCGCGAGCGTGCCGGTGGGCAAGGTGCTCGACAGCGCCATTGCCAACGCCGCGCACAACTACGACCACACCGACGCCGAGTCGCTGTACATCAGCGAGGCGTACGTCGACGAGGGCCCGACCCTGAAGCGGTTCCGTCCGCGTGCCCAGGGTCGTGCCTACCGGATCCGCAAGCGGACCAGCCACATCACCGTGGTCGTCAGCAGCAAGGAAGGAACCCGGTAATGGGCCAGAAGGTTAACCCGCACGGGTTCCGGCTCGGCATCACCACGGACTTCAAGTCCCGGTGGTACGCCGACAAGCTGTACAAGGACTACGTCAAGGAAGACGTCGCCATCCGCCGGATGATGACGCAGGGCATGGAGCGGGCCGGCATCTCCAAGGTGGAGATCGAGCGCACCCGTGACCGCGTCCGCGTCGACATCCACACCGCCCGGCCGGGCATCGTCATCGGCCGTCGCGGCGCGGAGGCCGACCGCATCCGCGGCGACCTGGAGAAGCTGACCGGCAAGCAGGTCCAGCTGAACATCCTCGAGGTCAAGAACCCGGAGACGGACGCTCAGCTGGTGGCCCAGGCCGTCGCCGAGCAGCTGTCCTCCCGCGTCTCCTTCCGTCGTGCCATGCGCAAGAGCATGCAGAGCACGATGAAGGCCGGCGCCAAGGGCATCAAGATCCAGTGCGGTGGCCGTCTCGGCGGCGCCGAGATGTCCCGCTCGGAGTTCTACCGCGAGGGCCGCGTTCCGCTGCACACGCTGCGCGCCAACGTCGACTACGGCTTCTTCGAGGCCCGTACGACCTTCGGCCGCATCGGTGTGAAGGTGTGGATCTACAAGGGCGACGTCAAGAACATCGCCGAGGTCCGCGCAGAGAACGCTGCCGCCCGCGCCGGCAACCGCCCGGCCCGTGGCGGTGGCAACGACCGTCCGCAGCGCCGCGGTGGCGAGCGCGGCGGCCGTGGCCGTCGTCCCCAGGGTGACGCCCAGGCCCCCAAGGCCGAGGCGACCACCGCTGAGGCTCCGGCTGCGGAGACCACCGGAACGGAGGCCTGACCCCCATGCTGATCCCCCGTCGGGTCAAGCACCGTAAGCAGCACCACCCGAAGCGTGATGGCATGGCCAAGGGTGGCACCGAGCTGGCGTTCGGTGAGTACGGCATCCAGGCCGTCACCCCCGCGTACGTGACGAACCGGCAGATCGAGTCCGCTCGTATCGCCATCACCCGTCACATCCGCCGTGGTGGCAAGGTCTGGATCAACATCTACCCGGACCGTCCGCTCACGAAGAAGCCGGCCGAAACCCGCATGGGTTCCGGTAAGGGTTCCCCGGAGTGGTGGATCGCGAACGTCAAGCCCGGTCGGGTGATGTTCGAGCTGTCCTTCCCGAACGAGAAGGTTGCGCGTGAGGCGCTCACCCGAGCCGCCCACAAGCTTCCGATGAAGTGCCGGATCGTCCGGCGCGAGGCAGGTGAGCTGTGATGGCGGCCGGTACCAAGGCGACCGAGCTGCGTCAGCTGGGCGACGAGGAGCTCGTCGGCAAGCTGCGTGAGGCCAAGGAGGAGCTGTTCAACCTCCGCTTCCAGGCGGCCACCGGACAGCTCGAGAACAACTCCCGGCTGAAGGTTGTCCGCAAGGACATCGCCCGGATCTACACCCTCATGCGTGAGCGTGAGCTCGGCATCGAGACGGTGGAGAACGCCTGATGAGCGAGAAGAATGTGACTGAGAGCAGCGAGCAGCGCGGTGACCGCAAGACCCGTGAGGGTCTCGTGGTCAGCGACAAGATGGACAAGACCGTCGTGGTCGCCGTCGAGGACCGTGTGAAGCACGCCCTGTACGGCAAGGTCATCCGCCGTACCAACAAGCTCAAGGCGCACGACGAGCAGAACGCCGCGGGCGTCGGCGACCGTGTCCTCCTGATGGAGACCCGGCCGCTGTCCGCGAGCAAGCGCTGGCGCGTCGTCGAGATCCTCGAGAAGGCCAAGTAAGACTGCTCGGCCGGCCGGGCCGGCCGTCCCGGGGGGGGGGCCCCGCCCCGCCGGGCCCCCAAGGGCTGCGGGGCGGGCCCCGACGGACCCGGCCGCCCGGCAGGCGGTGGCCGTCCGCCAGCGGCCCGTTGTCGTGTGCGGGTTGTCTGCGCCTGCGGCGGGCCCCCCCCCCCCCCCCCCCCCCCCCCCCCCGGGGGCCGGGGGGCCCCCCCCCCCCCCCCCCCGCCGCCGCCCCCCCCCCCCCCCCCCCCCCCCCCCCCCCCCCCCCCCCCGGCCCCGGCCGGCACGTAATTCCTGCGGGGGGTTCCCCGCAGGACGGTTCCGCCAGGCTCTCCGGGCCAGCCCCGGAGGGAACCGGCAGACGATCAGGAGATAGACGTGATCCAGCAGGAGTCGCGACTGCGTGTCGCCGACAACACGGGCGCGAAGGAGATCCTTTGCATCCGTGTCCTCGGTGGCTCCGGTCGCCGCTACGCAGGAATCGGTGACGTCATCGTCGCCACCGTCAAGGACGCGATCCCCGGTGGCAACGTGAAGAAGGGCGACGTCGTCAAGGCGGTCGTCGTGCGCACCGTCAAGGAGCGCCGCCGTCCCGACGGTTCGTACATCCGCTTCGACGAGAACGCGGCCGTCATCCTCAAGAACGACGGTGACCCCCGCGGCACCCGTATCTTCGGCCCGGTGGGCCGGGAGCTGCGCGAGAAGAAGTTCATGAAGATCATCTCGCTCGCGCCGGAGGTGCTGTAACCGATGAAGATCAAGAAGGGCGACCTGGTCCAGGTCATCACCGGTAAGGACAAGGGCAAGCAGGGCAAGGTCATCGCGGCCTACCCGGCTGAGGACCGTGTCCTGGTCGAGGGTGTCAACCGGGTCAAGAAGCACACCAAGGCCGGCCAGACCGCGCGTGGTTCGAAGACCGGCGGCATCATCACGACGGAGGCTCCCGTCCACGTCTCCAACGTCCAGCTGGTCGTGGAGAAGGACGGCAAGAAGGTCGTGACCCGCGTCGGCTACCGCTTCGACGACGAGGGCAACAAGATCCGCGTTGCCAAGCGGACGGGTGAGGACATCTGATGACTGCCACCACTTCGCCTCGTCTGAAGGCGCGCTACCGCGAGGAGATCGCGGGCAAGATGCGTGACGAGTTCCAGTACGAGAACGTCATGCAGATCCCCGGTCTCACCAAGATCGTGGTCAACATGGGTGTGGGCGACGCCGCCCGCGACTCCAAGCTGATCGAGGGCGCGATCCGCGACCTCACCACGATCACCGGCCAGAAGCCGGCCGTCACCAAGGCCCGGAAGTCCATCGCGCAGTTCAAGCTGCGCGAGGGTCAGCCCATCGGCGCCCACGTCACCCTCCGCGGTGACCGCATGTGGGAGTTCCTGGACCGTCTGCTGTCGCTCGCGCTCCCGCGCATCCGCGACTTCCGCGGTCTGTCGCCGAAGCAGTTCGACGGCCGAGGCAACTACACCTTCGGTCTCACGGAGCAGGTCATGTTCCACGAGATCGACCAGGACAAGATCGACCGCACCCGGGGTATGGACATCACCGTGGTGACCACGGCGACCAACGACGCTGAGGGCCGCGCGCTCCTTCGTCACCTCGGCTTCCCGTTCAAGGAGGCGTGAGCCGTGGCGAAGAAGGCTCTTATCGCGAAGGCCGCCCGCAAGCCCAAGTTCGGCGTGCGTTCCTACACGCGCTGCCAGCGTTGTGGCCGTCCGCACTCCGTGTACCGCAAGTTCGGCCTGTGCCGCGTGTGCCTTCGTGAGATGGCGCACCGCGGTGAGCTGCCGGGCGTGACCAAGAGCTCCTGGTAACCACCAGGGGCTCTCGGTAAGCAGATGAGTGGCGGGAGCCCAGCCCTGCATACCGTAAGGTAGAAGGGTTGGGCGCCCGCCGCCCATGACCGTCTTACTACGCCGTAGGTCCCCGCGCCGCACCCGTCCCCAGTCTGATGGGGGAGAGGGATGGCGCATATAGGAAACCCCGGCGAGAGAGGCCTAAGGCCATCACATGACCATGACTGACCCGATCGCAGACATGCTGACGCGTCTGCGGAACGCGAACTCCGCGTACCACGACGAGGTCACCATGCCGTTCAGCAAGATCAAGTCGCACATCGCGGAGATCCTCCAGCAGGAGGGTTACATCACCGGCTGGAAGGTCGAGGACGCCGAGGTCGGCAAGAACCTCGTTCTCGAGCTGAAGTTCGGTCCGAACCGCGAGCGCTCGATCGCCGGCATCAAGCGCATCAGCAAGCCCGGTCTGCGGGTCTACGCAAAGTCCACCAACCTGCCGAAGGTGCTCGGCGGCCTGGGCGTGGCGATCATCTCCACCTCCCACGGGCTCCTCACCGACAAGCAGGCAAACAAGAAGGGCGTGGGTGGGGAAGTCCTCGCCTACGTCTGGTAGTCGGGAAACGGAGGTATAGCCATGTCGCGTATTGGACGGCTGCCCATCCCGGTTCCCGCCGGCGTGGACGTCACCATCGATGGCCGGACGGTCTCGGTGAAGGGCCCCAAGGGTTCCCTGACCCACACCGTTGCCGCGCCGATCGAGATCGTCAAGGGCGAGGACGGCACCCTGCAGGTGTCGCGTCCGAACGACGAGCGCCTGAACAAGGCCCTGCACGGCCTGTCGCGCACGCTGGTGGCGAACATGATCACCGGCGTGACCGCGGGCTACGTGAAGAAGCTCGAGATCAGCGGTGTCGGTTACCGCGTCCAGGCGAAGGGCTCCAACCTGGAGTTCGCCCTGGGCTACAGCCACCCGATCGTCGTCGAGGCCCCCGAGGGCATCTCCTTCAAGGTCGAGAGCCCCACCAAGTTCTCGGTCGAGGGCATCGACAAGCAGAAGGTCGGCGAGGTCGCCGCGAACATCCGCAAGCTGCGGAAGCCCGACCCGTACAAGGCCAAGGGTGTCAAGTACGAGGGCGAAGTCATCCGCCGCAAGGTCGGAAAGGCTGGTAAGTAAGCCATGGCATACGGTGTGAAGATCGCCAAGGGCGATGCTTACAAGGGCGCCGCCAAGAAGCGCCGCCACATCCGCGTCCGCAAGCGGATCTCGGGCACCGAGGCGCGTCCGCGCCTGGTCGTGACCCGCTCCAACCGCGGTATCACGGCGCAGGTCATCGACGACCTCAAGGGCCACACCGTGGCCTCGGCGTCGCACCTGGACACCTCCATCCGAGGCGTCGAGGGTGACAAGACCGAGCAGGCCAAGAAGGTCGGCCAGCTGGTCGCCGAGCGCGCCAAGGCGGCCGGTGTCGAGACCGTCGTGTTCGACCGTGGTGGCAACCGGTACGCCGGGCGCATCGCCGCCCTTGCCGACGCCGCCCGCGAAGCCGGGCTCGGTTTCTGAGCCGGTTCCGTAGCTAGCGGAAACAGAGAGAGGTAATCCAATGGCTGGACCCCAGCGCCGCGGTGGCGGTGCCGGTGGCGGCGAGCGGCGGGACCGGAAGGGCCGTGACGGCGGCGCAGCTGCCGCCGAGAAGACCGCGTACGTTGAGCGCGTCGTCGCGATCAACCGCGTCGCCAAGGTTGTGAAGGGTGGTCGTCGCTTCAGCTTCACCGCGCTGGTCGTGGTGGGCGACGGTGACGGCACCGTGGGTGTCGGTTACGGCAAGGCCAAGGAGGTGCCGGCCGCCATCGCCAAGGGTGTTGAGGAGGCCAAGAAGCACTTCTTCAAGGTCCCCCGTATCCAGGGCACCATCCCCCACCCCATCCAGGGCGAGAAGGCCGCGGGCGTCGTCCTGCTCAAGCCTGCTTCCCCCGGTACGGGTGTGATCGCCGGTGGTCCGGTGCGCGCCGTTCTGGAGTGCGCCGGCATCCACGACGTCCTGTCGAAGTCGCTCGGCTCCGACAACGCGATCAACATCGTGCACGCCACGGTGGCCGCTCTCCAGGGGCTGCAGCGCCCCGAGGAGATCGCCGCCCGTCGTGGCCTGCCCCTCGAGGACGTGGCCCCCGCGGCTCTGCTCCGGGCGCGTGCTGGGGTGGGTGCGTAATGGCTCGCCTCAAGGTCACGCAGGTCAAGTCGTACATCGGCAGCAAGCAGAACCACCGTGACACCCTGCGTTCGCTCGGCCTGAAGCGGCTGAACGACGTTGTGGTCAAGGAGGACCGCCCGGAGATCCGCGGCATGGTCCAGACCGTCCGCCACCTCGTCACGGTCGAGGAGGTTGACTGACATGGGCACCGACAACACGTCGAACCCGCTGAAGGTCCACAACCTCCGTCCGGCCCCCGGTGCCAAGACCGCCAAGACCCGTGTGGGTCGCGGTGAGGCGTCCAAGGGCAAGACGGCCGGTCGTGGTACCAAGGGCACGAAGGCCCGCTACCAGGTTCCGGCACGCTTCGAGGGTGGGCAGATGCCCCTCCACATGCGTCTGCCGAAGCTCAAGGGCTTCAAGAACCCGTTCCGCACCGAGTTCCAGGTCGTGAACCTGGACAAGCTGACCGCGCTCTACCCCGAGGGTGGCGAGGTCACGGTGGCCGACCTGGTCGCCAAGGGTGCCGTGCGGAAGAACCAGCTCGTCAAGGTGCTGGGCACCGGCGAGGTCTCCGTGGCGCTGCAGGTGACCGTCGACGCGGTCTCCGGCTCCGCCAAGGAGAAGATCACCGCCGCGGGCGGCTCGGTCACCGAGCTCGTCTGAGAGTGATGCCACATCCAGCCGGGGATGTTCCGCACTTTCGTGCGGGGCATCCCCGGTTGGTCATTCCGGGGACGGACGCTCGCCGGTAAGGTGGGCCGGGCTGGTCTTGCGGAGCCTGTGCGCTGACGCGGGTCAGGCAACCCCCATCGTTTTGCAGTTCGACCATTCGTAGCTTTCAACACCGTCACCTCCCGCCGAAGAAGCGGGGGGCGCAGGAGGCACCGTGCTCACCGCGTTCGCCCGGGCGTTCAGGACGCCCGACCTGCGCAAGAAGCTGCTGTTCACGCTGGGCATCATGGTGCTGTTCCGGCTGGGAGCGCACATTCCGATCCCTGGGGTCGACTACCAGGTGGTCAACTCCTGCATCAAGGCGGTCGGCGGGAACCAGGGCCTCTTCGGCCTGGTGAACCTCTTCAGCGGCGGCGCGCTTCTGCAGCTCACGATCTTCGCGCTCGGCATCATGCCGTACATCACCGCGAGCATCATCCTGCAGCTGCTCACCGTGGTCATCCCGCGCCTGGAAGCCCTCAAGAAGGAGGGCCAGGCCGGCCAGACCAAGATCACGCAGTACACGCGCTACCTCACCGTGGCGCTGGCGATCCTGCAGGGCACCGGCCTGGTGGCCACCGCCCGTTCCGGCAGCCTCTTCCAGCAGTGCCCCGACCGCTTCAACATCGTCCCCGACCAGTCGATCTTCACCACGATCACGATGGTCATCACGATGACCGCGGGTACCGCCCTCATCATGTGGCTGGGCGAGCTCATCACCGACCGCGGCATCGGCAACGGCATGTCGATCCTGATGTTCCTGTCGATCGCGGCCGGCTTCCCCGGCGCCCTCTGGGCGATCAAGAAGTCCGGGAAGATCGCGGACGGCTGGGTCGAGTTCGGCGCGGTCATCCTGGTGGGTCTGGCGATGGTCGCCCTCGTCGTCTTCGTCGAGCAGGCGCAGCGCCGCATCCCCGTGCAGTACGCGAAGCGCATGATCGGCCGTCGTTCGTACGGAGGAACGTCCACCTACATCCCGCTGAAGGTGAACCAGGCGGGTGTGATTCCCGTCATCTTCGCGTCATCGCTCCTGTACATCCCGTCACTGGTCGTCCAGTTCAGTGGATCCACGTCTACCTGGGCAAACTGGGTCAGGGACAACCTGGTCAAGGGTGATCACCCGATCTACATCACCGCGTACTTCCTGCTGATTGTCTTCTTTGCCTTCTTCTACGTGGCCATCTCGTTCAACCCCGAAGAAGTCGCGGACAACATGAAGAAGTATGGTGGGTTCATCCCGGGCATCCGGGCTGGTCGTCCCACCGCGGAGTACCTCAGCTACGTGCTCAACCGCATCACGTGGCCGGGCGCGATGTACCTGGGTCTGATCGCCTTGGTGCCCACCGTGGCGCTGGTGCTGTTCAACGCGAACCAGAACTTCCCGTTCGGCGGGACGAGCATCCTGATCATCGTGGGTGTCGGCCTGGAGACCGTGAAGCAGATCGAGAGCCAGCTTCAGCAGCGTAACTACGAAGGGTTCCTCCGCTGATGCGCATCGTCCTCGTCGGGCCCCCCGGGGCCGGCAAGGGTACGCAGGCTGCGTACCTTGCCAGGAACCTGTCGATCCCGCACATCTCCACGGGCGACCTCTTCCGGGCGAACATCAGCCAGGGCACGGAGCTGGGCCGCAAGGCCCAGGAGTACATGGACGCCGGCCGGCTGGTACCCGACGAGATCACCATCGGCATGGCCAAGGACCGCATGCTGCAGCCGGACGCCGGGAACGGCTTCCTGCTCGACGGCTTCCCGCGGAACGTGGGCCAGGCGCAGGCGCTCGACAAGATCCTCGCCGAGGCCGGGATAGCGCTGGACGCGGTGCTGGACCTCGAGGTTCCCGAGGAGGAGGTCGTCAAGCGGATCGCCGGTCGCCGGCTGTGCCGCAAGAACGGCAGCCACGTCTTCCACGTGGTGTACAACCCTCCGGCCGATGAGAACGTCTGCGACGAGTGCGGCGGCGAGCTGTACCAGCGGTCGGACGACACCGAGGAGAAGGTGCGGGTCCGGCTGGAGGAGTACCACAGCAAGACCGAGCCGATCATCGACTACTACAAGCAGCAGGGCCTGGTGCGCACCATCTCGGCCCTGGGCAAGGTCGCCGAGGTGACCAAGCGGGCGATGGACGCGCTGCACGACAAGAAGGACTCGGGCGACAGCGCCGCCTGAGCACATGCGTGACCGGTACGGCCGCGGTGTCCCCCAGGACCCCGCGGCCGTACCGTTGAGGTATCCGGTGGGACGAAGGAAGGCCAGGACCGATGGTGGAGATCAAGAGCCCCGAGCAGATCGCGAAGATGCGCGCGGCCGGCCTGGTCGTCGCCGCGATCCACGAGGCCACCCGTGAGGCGGCCGTCCCGGGGGCCACCACCAAGGACCTGGACGACGTGGCCCGCAAGGTCCTCGCCGACCACGGGGCCAAGCCGAACTTCCTGGGGTACGGCGGTTTCCCCGCCACCATCTGCACCTCCGTGAACGACGTCGTCGTCCACGGCATCCCGGACACCGCGACCGTCCTGAAGGACGGCGACGTCATCTCGATCGACTGCGGCGCGATCGTCGACGGCTGGCACGGCGACGCCGCCTACACGGCGTTCGTGGGCAGCGGCCACGCTCCGGAACTGGTGGAGCTCAGCCGGGTGACCGAGGAGTCCATGTGGGCCGGCATCGCCGCCTTCCGCAAGGGCGACCGTCTGGTCGACATCTCCCGTGCCATCGAGACGTACATCCGCAGGCAGCCGAAGCCCGGTGGCGGCAAGTACGGGATCATCGAGGAGTACGGCGGCCACGGCATCGGTTCGCAGATGCACATGGACCCCCACCTGCTGAACTACGTGTCCCGCAAGCGCGGCAAGGGCCCCCGCCTGGTGCCCGGCATGTGCCTGGCCATCGAGCCGATGGTCAGCCTCGGCACCCCGCTCACCCATGTCCTCGAGGACGAGTGGACGGTCAAGACCGACGACGGCACCTGGTCCTCGCACTGGGAGCACTCCGTCGCGCTCACCGAGGAGGGCCCGCTGGTCCTGACCGCCCGCGACGGCGGCAAGGCCAAGCTGGCGGAGTACGGGATCACGGCCGCGCCGGACCCGCTCGCCTGAGCGCCCCGTCCGCCGCGCTTACCGATCATCTTTCGCGGGCATACACCCCGGATTCGTCTTTCCAGATCGGCTGACGTAGACTGTCACGTCGGCCCGCGTATGCCTTCAGGCATGCCAAAAGCCGACCAAGGTAGCCGATCCCGAAAGCAGGACATGGCCAAGAAGCAAGGCGCCATCGAAATCGAGGGCACCGTGATCGAGTCTCTGCCGAACGCTATGTTCAAGGTGGAGCTGCAGAACGGTCACAAGGTCCTCGCGCACATCAGTGGCAAGATGCGCATGCACTACATCCGCATCCTTCCCGATGACCGGGTCGTTGTGGAGTTGTCCCCTTACGACCTCACGCGCGGACGGATCGTCTACCGCTACAAGTAGATCTCAAGACCCGGAGAACCTGACATCCCATGAAGGTCAAGCCGAGCGTCAAGAAGATCTGCGACAAGTGCAAGGTGATCCGCCGTCACGGCCGGGTCATGGTCATCTGCGACAACCTGCGCCACAAGCAGCGCCAGGGCTGACGCACGCCGACCTGCACCTCGCAGTTCTTCGCGCGACGCGAAACACATGTACATACGCAGCGCCCGTCCGGCCGGAACGCTCCGGCTGACGGCACCTCCGGCGGGGGCCGGAGACCTGATCCGTACCTGGTACGGCGGTCAGGAACGGCGCTGTGGAAGACCCCCGGACACCAACAGGAGCCATTGAATGGCACGCGTTTCAGGTGTCGACATCCCGCGCGAGAAGCGTGTGGAGGTCGCCCTCACCTACGTCTTCGGCATCGGCCGCACCCTGGCCAAGGAGACCCTCGCCGCCACCGGCGTGAACCCGGACACCCGGGTCCGCGACCTGGACGAAGAGGACCTGGTCAAGATCCGCGAGTACGTGGACGCCAACATCAAGACCGAGGGTGACCTCCGTCGCGAGATCCAGGCGGACATCCGTCGCAAGGTCGAGATCGGCTGCTACCAGGGCCTGCGCCACCGTCGCGGCCTGCCGGTCCACGGCCAGCGGACCCACACCAACGCCCGCACCCGCAAGGGCCCGCGTCGCGCCATCGCCGGCAAGAAGAAGCCGGGCAAGAAGTAGTCCTCAGCGGACGCTCGTCAGCGGTCTTCGCTGTAGGACCGACCACCTCCACCGGGAGTAACCACATATGCCTCCGAAGGGCCGTCAGGCCGGCGCCAAGAAGGTGCGCCGCAAGGAGAAGAAGAACGTCGCTCATGGGCACGCCCACATCAAGAGCACGTTCAACAACACCATCGTTTCGATCACGGACCCGTCCGGCAACGTGATCTCCTGGGCCTCTGCCGGCCACGTCGGCTTCAAGGGCTCGCGCAAGTCGACCCCGTTCGCCGCGCAGATGGCCGCCGAGTCGGCCGCGCGCCGCGCGCAGGAGCACGGCATGCGCAAGGTCGATGTGTTCGTCAAGGGCCCCGGCTCCGGCCGTGAGACCGCGATCCGCTCCCTCCAGGCCACCGGCCTCGAGGTCGGCTCGATCCAGGACGTCACTCCGACCCCGCACAACGGATGCCGCCCGCCGAAGCGCCGGCGCGTCTGATCAGCAATCCGCTGAGCAGGTAGGAGACAAACAGGAATGGCGCGTTACACCGGGGCCGACTGCAAGCGTTGCCGTCGGGAGAAGCAGAAGCTCTTCCTCAAGGGGAGCAAGTGCGAGAGCGCGAAGTGCCCGATCGAGATCCGTCCTTACCCCCCGGGTGAGCACGGACGCGGGCGCACCAAGGACAGCGAGTACCTGTTGCAGATGCGCGAGAAGCAGAAGTGCGCGCGCATCTACGGTGTCCTTGAGAAGCAGTTCCGCGGGTACTACGTGGAGGCGAACCGCAGGTCCGGCAAGACCGGTGAGAACCTGCTCCGCATCCTCGAGTCCCGGCTGGACAACGTGGTCTACCGGGCGGGCTTCGCCAAGTCGCGTGATCATGCGCGGCAGCTGGTCCGTCACGGCCACTTCCTCGTGAACGGCGTCAAGACCGACATCCCGTCGGCCCGTGTCGTCGCGAACGACATCGTCGAGGTCCGCGAGTCCTCCCGTAACCTGACGCCCTTCGCGGTGGCCCAGGGGGAGGCCGGCGAGAGGACCGTCCCGGCCTGGCTGGAGGCGATCCCCTCGCGTCTGCGGATCCTCGTGCACAACCTGCCCGAGCGCCCGGTCATCGACACCCAGGTGCAGGAGCAGTTGATCGTCGAGCTCTACTCGAAGTAGCAGCGCTCACGGTCCCGGGCGGTGCGGTGCTCCTGGCGCCGCGCCGCCCGTACCCTTGAAGCCTCGGCATCAAATAGTGGGTGCCGAAGACTGGAGGCATCACCCCATGCTGATCGCTCAGCGCCCTTCGTTGGCCGAAGAGGTCGTCGACGAGTTCCGTTCCCGGTTCGTGATCGAGCCGCTGGAGCCGGGCTTCGGCTACACCCTCGGCAACTCGCTCCGCCGTACGCTCCTCTCCTCGATCCCGGGTGCCGCCGTCACCTCGATCCGGGTCGACGGCGTCCTGCACGAGTTCACCACCGTGCCGGGTGTCAAGGAGGACGTCACCGACCTCATCCTCAACATCAAGCAGCTCGTCGTCTCCTCGGAGCACGACGAGCCCGTCGTGATGTACCTGCGCAAGCAGGGCCCGGGTGTGGTCACCGCCGCCGACATCGCGCCCCCGGCCGGTGTCGAGGTGCACAACCCCGACCTCGTCCTGGCCAGCCTGAACGGCAAGGGCAAGCTGGAGATGGAGCTGACCGTCGAGCGCGGTCGCGGCTACGTCTCGGCCGTCCAGAACAAGCAGCAGGGCCAGGAGATCGGCCGCATCCCGGTCGACTCCATCTACAGCCCGGTGCTCAAGGTCACCTACAAGGTCGAGGCGACCCGTGTCGAGCAGCGCACCGACTTCGACAAGCTGATCGTCGACGTCGAGACCAAGCAGGCCATGCGTCCGCGCGACGCGATGGCCTCGGCCGGCAAGACCCTGGTCGAGCTGTTCGGGCTCGCCCGCGAGCTCAACGTCGACGCCGAGGGCATCGACATGGGCCCGTCCCCCACGGACGCCGCCCTGGCGGCGGACCTCGCGCTCCCGATCGAGGAGCTCGAGCTCACCGTCCGTTCCTACAACTGCCTCAAGCGTGAGGGCATCCACTCCGTGGGTGAGCTCGTGGCGCGCTCCGAGGCCGACCTGCTCGACATCCGCAACTTCGGTGCGAAGTCGATCGACGAGGTCAAGGCGAAGCTGGCCGGCATGGGCCTGGCCCTGAAGGACAGCCCGCCCGGATTCGACCCGACCTCCGCCGCCGACACCTTCGGTGCGGACGACGACGTCGACGCCGGTTTCGTGGAGACCGAGCAGTACTGATCTGACTGCCCCCAGGCGTCCGCCTGGGGGGCCTGACACCGGTACCTGACACGGCCGGTGCAGAGATTGAGGAGAAACACCATGCCGAAGCCCGCCAAGGGTGCCCGTCTGGGCGGCAGCGCCGCGCACGAGCGTCTGCTTCTCGCGAACCTCGCGAAGTCGCTGTTCGAGCACGGTCGCATCACCACCACCGAGGCCAAGGCGCGCCGTCTGCGTCCGGTCGCGGAGCGCCTGATCACCAAGGCGAAGAAGGGCGACATCCACAACCGTCGCCTGGTACTGCAGACGATCACGGACAAGGGCATCGTCCACACGCTCTTCACCGAGATCGCCCCGCGGTACGAGAACCGCCCGGGTGGTTACACCCGCATCACCAAGATCGGTAACCGCCGCGGCGACAACGCGCCGATGGCCGTCATCGAGCTGGTGGAGGCGCTGACCGTGGCCCAGCAGGCCACGGGTGAGGCGGAGGCCGCGACCAAGCGCGCGGTCAAGGAGGCCGAGGCCAAGACCGAGGCTCCGGCCGAGGTCGAGGACAAGGCCGAGGCCACCGAGGCTCCGGCCGAGGAGTCCAAGGACGCCTGACGTCCTGACCGGACGGGCCCGCACCCAGATCTCTGGGGGCGGGCCCGTCCGCGTGTTTGAGAGGATCTGCGGGTGAGTGTGGCGAGCGATGAGGTGGAGCCCGGGTACGTCCGGGTGCGGCTGGACCTGGCGTACGACGGGGCCGAGTTCTCCGGCTGGGCGAAGCAGCGAAACCGGCGGACCGTGCAGGGGGAGCTGGAGTCGGCCTTGCAGACGGTGCTGCGGCTGCCCGAGCCGGTCGAGCTGACCGTCGCCGGGCGTACGGACGCGGGTGTGCACGCCCGCGGGCAGGTCGCGCACGTCGACCTGCCGGAGGACGTCTGGGCGGCGGAGGGCGGCAAGCTGCTGCGCCGGCTGGCGGGACGGCTGCCCTGGGACGTACGGGTGTGGAAGGTCTCGCAGGCCCCGGCCGGCTTCAACGCGCGCTTCTCCGCGATCTGGCGCCGCTACGCCTACCGGGTCGGCGACCACCAGGGCGGGGTCGACCCCCTGCTGCGGGGGCACGTGCTGTGGCACGACCGGCCGGTGGACGTCGACCTGATGAACGAGGCGGCGCGCAAGCTCCTCGGCGAGCACGACTTCGCGGCCTACTGCAAGAAGCGGGAGGGCGCGACGACCATCCGCACCCTCCTGGAGCTGCACTGGGAGCGGGACGCCTCCGGGCTGGCGGTGGCGACCGTACGGGCGGACGCCTTCTGCCACAACATGGTGCGCGCCCTGGTGGGGTCGATGCTGCTGGTCGGCGACGGCCACCGGCCGGCCGGTTTCCCCGGGGAGGTGCTGGCGGGACGGGTCCGGCACTCGGCGGTCAACGTGGTGCGGCCGCACGGGCTGACCCTGGAGGAGGTCGGCTACCCGGCGGACGAGCTGCTGGCCGCGCGCAGCCGCGAGGCCCGCAACATGCGTACCCTGCCGCTGCCGCGCGCCTGAGGGGCGGCGCCGCGGCGCACCGGGCCGCCGCCGGCCCGTGCGTTCATCTGCGGCGCCGCAGTGCCGTGACCACCTGGGTGAGGACGTAGCCCGAGCCCAGGGACGTCAGCACCAGCGGGACGGGGCGGAGGCGGTCGTGGAAGGCGCCCCACCAGGAGAAGCAGGCGGCCGGGACGAGCAGCAGCAGGTAGAGCGCGCGCATCGCCCACCAGCGGGCGGGGAGGCGCACCGGCGTGCCCCGCGGGGGGAGCGGCATCGCGCCCGTCTCCGTGGTGAGGGTGTCCCTGACCCCGGAGAGGAAACCGCGCGGGGCGAGCACCCGGGCGCCGGGCACCCCGTCGAGCGCGGCCGGACGCTCCCCGAAGCCCTCCGGCAGCACCGGCAGGCCCAGTGCCGCCACCGTGTCCGCGAGCCGCCGCCCCGGGGCGTCCATGCCGCGCAGCAGCGCCGTGAGGGGCCGTGCGTCGTGGACGCCGTAGGCCGCGGCGAAGGCGGCGGCCGTGGCGCCGGCGGCGTCCAGCGAGGGTACGGGCGCCCCCGGTGCCCACTCGTGCGCGGCGACCTTCCTGCCCCTGGCGTACAGCGTGATCCCGTACCGGTCGCCCGAGCGCTGCAGGACGACCGCGGGCCACTTCTCGCCCGCCGTGAACAGGTCGACCGCGCCCGCCAGACTGCCTTCCCCGGTCAGCTCGACATGGGTGAAGCCCGCCCCCGCCGGGGCCAGCCGCAGCCCGGTCCGGCACAGCAGCGCCGCCTGCGCGACGGCGGTGAGCGGTGCGGAGGCCACCGCCAGGGCGCGCGGCGCCCAGTCGGGGGCGCCGGCCGGTACGGGGACCGCGGGCGGGGTGCCGAAGAACGGTGTGCGGGTGGCGACCTGCATCCGCACCCCGGTGCGGAAGTCCAGGAACTCCTGGCGGGGGTCCGCGCCCAGGTGGGCCCAGGGGAAGCTGGTGGCGTGCACGCCGATGTCGCGGAAGACCCGCAGCGCCTCCTCCCAGCGGCCCGCGCGCATCAGCATCAGCGCCAGGTGGTTGCGGAACCCCGCAGCCTCCGGGTCGCCGGGGTCGTACCAGCCGGAGAGCTCCAGGGCGCGGTCCACGGCGGCGGCGATGCGGGCGGGCTCGACGGCGTCCGCGCCGGACGCGTCGTCAGCGGCGGGTCCGCCCGCGACGATCTCGTACTCGACGGCCGCGAGCAGCGGCAATGAGTTGATCTTCGAGCCGGGCAGCGCCTCCTCGGCGGCCTGCTCGGCGAAGTCGAACATCTCGCGGTGGGTGCCGTACCACTTGGCGCACAGGTACTGCAGGGCGGAGGCGTGGCAGCCGTAGTGGTGCGGGGCGCGCTCGACGGCCTCGGTCCAGTACGCGTCGAAGATCTCCCGCGAGGACTGCATGCCCCGCGCGTGGGTGAGCGCGACGCGCCACGGCACGGGGTCGGCTGGGTTGAGCTCGGCGGCGGCGCCGATCACCGGCACCGCGTCCTTGAGCAGCGCGAAGAAGGCCTTGAACTGCTCCGGCGAGACCTCGGAGGCACGGGCGCCGCTGCGTATCTCCCAGGCCTGGAGGACGCACAGGTCGGCCTTGACCAGCGCCGCGTCCGGGTCCTCGGGCGCGGCGGCGAGCCAGGCGTCCAGCCACCCGGGGTTGTGGAGCGCGAACTGCGCCAGCTCGCAGACGTAGGTGTCGCGCAGTTCCCACTGGCAGCCCAGCCGGGTCGCGGACAGCAGCTCCCGGGCGGGCCCGTGGTCGCCGGTGCCCGCCGCGGCGAGCGCGCCGCGCAGCGGGACGCCGGGGACGTCCAGGACGACGGCCTCGTCCGGTGGCAGGCCGGCCCCGACGGCGGCGCCGTGGCGGAGCATGCGGGGCAGGGTCAGCAGCGTGCGCAGGGAGGGCATGGGCGGGGTCAGCAGGCCGGTGAGCCGGCCTCGGCGGGGCAGCGGCCGGAGCCGCCGGAGCCGGCCCGTCCGAGGACCACGTGGCGCCGCCCCCGGGGGACGCCCGGGACGCCCTGCCGTCCCGGCGGTGCGGTCCATCCCTCGTCCGGGTGGTACGGCTGCAGCGGCCCGTCAGTCATGGCGCGGATTCTATAGAGGAGAAAACCAGTTTGGCGGCGGGCGACCGTGCTACGAGAATCCACGGCATGGGACATGTGGACGTTGCGCATCTGGAGTACTACCTGCCGGACGGCCGGGTGTTGCTGGGCGACGTCTCGTTCCGGGTGGGCGAGGGCGCCGCGGTGGCCCTCGTCGGGGCGAACGGCGCCGGCAAGACGACCCTCCTGCGGCTGATCTCGGGTGAGTTGAAGCCGCACGGCGGCACGGTCACGGTGAGCGGCGGGCTGGGGGTCATGCCGCAGTTCGTCGGCTCGGTGCGGGACGACCGCACCGTGCGGGACCTGCTGGTGTCCGTGGCGACGCCGCGGATCCGCGAGGCCGCCGCCGCGGTCGACGCCGCCGAGCTGGAGATCATGGCGCAGGACGACGAGGCCGCCCAGCTGGCCTACGCGCAGGCGCTCAGCGACTGGGCCGAGGCCCGCGGCTACGAGGCCGAGACGGTCTGGGACATGTGCACCACGGCCGCGCTGGGGGTTCCGTACGAGCGGGCCCAGTGGCGCGAGGTGCGGACGCTGTCGGGCGGCGAGCAGAAGCGGCTGGTGCTGGAGGCGCTGCTGCGCGGCACCGACGAGGTGCTGCTGCTGGACGAGCCGGACAACTACCTCGACGTCCCCGGGAAGCGCTGGCTGGAGGAGCAGCTGCAGCAGACCAGGAAGACGGTGCTGTTCGTCTCCCACGACCGGGAGCTGCTGGCCCGCTCCGCCGAGAAGATCGTCAGCGTGGAGCCGGGACCGGCCGGCTCGGACGTGTGGGTGCACGGCAGCGGCTTCGCGACGTACCACGAGGCGCGGCGCGAACGCTTCGCCCGCTTCGAGGAGCTGCGACGGCGCTGGGAGGAGGAGCACGCCCGGTTGAAGAAGCTCGTGCTGACCCTCCGTCAGCAGGCGGCGATCAGCCCCGACATGGCCTCCCGCTACCGGGCCGCGCAGACCCGGCTGCGGAAGTTCGAGGAGGCGGGACCGCCGCAGGAGCCGCCGCGCGAGCAGGACATCCGCATGCGGCTGTCCGGCGGGCGCACCGGCATGCGCGCCGTCACCTGCGGGCGGCTAGAGCTGACCGGGCTGATGAAGCCGTTCGACCTGGAGGTCTTCTACGGGGAGCGGGTGGCCGTCCTCGGTTCGAACGGCTCGGGCAAGTCGCACTTCCTGCGGCTGCTGGCCGGCGACCCCGGCGTGCGGCACACGGGGGAGTGGAAGCTGGGTGCGCGGGTCGTGCCGGGGCACTTCGCGCAGACGCACGCGCACCCGGAGCTCGCGGGGCGCACCCTCGTCGACATCCTGTGGACCGAGCACGCGCGCGACCGCGGCAAGGCGATGTCCGCCCTGCGGCGCTACGAGCTCGACCGGCAGGGCGACCAGCGCTTCGACCAGCTGTCGGGCGGGCAGCAGGCGCGCTTCCAGATCCTGCTGCTGGAGCTGGCCGGGGCGACGGCACTGCTGCTGGACGAGCCGACCGACAACCTGGACCTGGAGTCGGCGGAGGCGCTGCAGGAGGGGCTGGAGGCGTTCGACGGGACCGTGCTCGCGGTGACGCACGACCGCTGGTTCGCCCGCAGCTTCGACCGGTACCTGGTCTTCGGTGCGGACGGGGTCGTCCGGGAGGCGCCGGAGCCGGTGTGGGACGAGACACGGGTCGCGCGGGAGCGGTGACCGGAGCCTCGGGCCGGGGGCCGGGGCCGGCGCCCCCGAGGCGGGCGTGCGGGCGGGGGCGGCCGGTGCGGGCACGCCCCCGCACCGGCTGTTTTGACCCGAACGGGCAGCCGCGGGTATTCTGCAGGTTCGTTATGCGTATTGGCTTGCTCGTTCTCACGTGAGAGGCCGCTACGCCGGTCCACCGGGCCGATGACCAGCGTTCACCTCGCGGTATGCGTCGCCGCAGGGTGACAGGGCTGTCGTGATCGTCCGGGTGGCCTTGTCAGTACCCACTCACTGAAGAAGCGAAGGCTACGACCGTGCGTACGTTCAGCCCCAAGCCCGGCGATGTCCAGCGCCAGTGGCACGTCATTGACGCGCAGGACGTCGTCCTGGGCCGTCTGGCGTCCCAGACCGCGTCCCTCCTGAGGGGCAAGCACAAGCCGATTTATGCGCCCCACGTCGACACCGGTGACTTCGTCATCATCATCAACGCCGACAAGGTGCACCTCTCCGGCAACAAGAAGCAGCAGAAGCTGGCCTACCGCCACTCGGGCTTCCCGGGCGGTCTGCGTTCCGTCCGCTACGACGAGCTGCTCGACAAGAACCCCGAGAAGGCCATCGAGAAGGCCGTCAAGGGCATGCTGCCCAAGAACAGCCTGGGCCGCCAGATGCTCTCCAAGCTGAAGGTGTACGCGGGTGCCGAGCACCCGCACGGTGCCCAGCAGCCGGTTCCGTTCGAGATCAGCCAGGTCGCGCAGGGCTAGTCCCGGCCACCACCGATACACAGAAAGCATCTGAGGAGCATCGTGGCCGAGACCACCCCTGAGACCCCTCTCGTCGAGGACGGCGAGATCGTGGAGACCATCGAGATCCCGGAGGAGTACACCTCCGAGTCCCTCGCCTCCCGCTTCGGCGAGCCCCAGCCGGCCGCCGGAACGGGCCGCCGCAAGGAGTCCGTCGCCCGCGTCCGGATCATCCCGGGCTCCGGCAAGTGGACGATCAACGGTCGCACCCTTGAGGAGTACTTCCCCAACAAGGTGCACCAGCAGGAAGTCAACGAGCCGTTCAAGATCCTTGAGCTCGACGGCCGTTACGACGTCATCGCACGCATCAACGGCGGCGGCATCTCCGGCCAGGCCGGTGCGCTGCGCCTGGGCGTCGCCCGTGCGCTGAACGAGGCGGACGTCGACAACAACCGCGGCCCGCTCAAGAAGGCCGGCTTCCTGACCCGTGACGCTCGCGAGATCGAGCGCAAGAAGGCCGGTCTGAAGAAGGCCCGCAAGGCGCCGCAGTACAGCAAGCGCTAAGCATCACGCGCGCGCTGCACTGCACGTACGCCCCGGAGGCACTTTGTGCGTCTCCGGGGCGTACGCATTCCGGGGGGTATAGACGTATAACCGGATGGACGCCCGGCGAGTACGGGGCGGAGCACGGCAACATCTCGGAGGTAACGACGTGGGACGACTCTTCGGTACGGACGGTGTGCGCGGTGTCGCGAACGCGGATCTGACGGCTGAGCTGGCGCTCGGACTGTCGGTCGCGGCGGCGCACGTGCTCGCCGAGGCGGGCACGTTCGAGGGCCACAAGCCGGTGGCCGTGGTGGGACGGGATCCGCGTGCGTCCGGAGAGTTCCTGGAGGCCGCGGTGGTGGCCGGGCTCGCCAGCGCCGGCGTCGACGTGCTGCGGGTGGGCGTGCTGCCGACCCCGGCCGTGGCCTACCTCACCGGCGCGCTCGGCGCGGACCTGGGCGTGATGCTCTCCGCGAGCCACAACCCGATGCCCGACAACGGCGTCAAGTTCTTCGCCCGGGGCGGCCACAAGCTCGCGGACGAGCTCGAGGACCGCATCGAGTCCGTCTACGAGGAGCACCGCACCGGCGCCCCCTGGGACCGCCCCACCGGCGCCGGCGTGGGCCGCGTGCGTGAGTACGACCAGGGCTTCGACCAGTACGTCGCCCACCTGATCGGCGTCCTGCCGAACCGCCTGGACGGCCTGAAGATCGTCCTGGACGAGGCCCACGGCGCCGCGGCCCGTGTCTCGCCCGAGGCCTTCGCCCGGGCCGGCGCCGAGGTGGTCACCCTCGGTGCCCAGCCGGACGGCCTCAACATCAACGACGGCTGCGGTTCCACCCACCTGGACCTGATCAAGGCCGCCGTCATCGAACACGGCGCGGACCTCGGCATCGCCCACGACGGCGACGCCGACCGCTGCCTGGCCGTGGACCACCAGGGACACGAGGTCGACGGCGACCAGATCCTGGCCGTCCTGGCCGTCGCCATGCGCGAGGCGGACCGGCTGCGGAAGAACACCGTCGTCGGCACGGTCATGTCCAACCTGGGCTTCAAGCTCGCCATGGAGCGCGAGGGCATCGAGCTGATCCAGACCGCCGTCGGCGACCGCTACGTGCTGGAGTCGATGAAGGAGCACGGCTACGCGCTCGGCGGCGAGCAGTCCGGCCACGTGATCATCCTCGACCACGCCACCACCGGCGACGGCACCCTCACCGGCCTCATGCTGGCCGCCCGGGTCGTCTCCACCGGCCGTTCGCTGGCCGAGCTGGCCACCGTCATGGAGCGGCTGCCGCAGGTCCTGGTCAACGTCAGGGACGTCGACAGGAGCCGTGTCGGGTCCTCCACCGAGTTGTCCGCGGCCGTGGCCGAGGCGGAGGCCGAGCTCGGCAGCACCGGCCGCGTGCTGCTGCGCCCCTCCGGCACCGAGCCGGTGGTCCGCGTCATGGTCGAGGCCGCCGACATCGACCACGCCCGCTCGGTGGCCGGCCGGCTCGCCGACGTCGTGAAGTCCGCGCTCGGCTAGACCGAGGACGCGTCCGACACCGTACGCCGCCGCCTGCGCTGCATCGCCCAGAAGCCCTTCTGGGCGAGCAGCGTCAGGACGCCCGCGATGACGATCCCCGCCAGGTTGACGCCCAGTTGCGCCGAGGAGCCCCACAGCTCGCGGTAGTCGCCGTAGGTCAGGGCGAGGGCGGCGTTGGCGGCCGCCGGGACGGTGGTCACCGAGATCGCCACGCCGACCAGGGCGCCGGACTTGGCGGAGGTCAGCGAGAGGATCCCGGCGATCCCGGCGAGGAACGCCACCACGAAGGAACTGGCGTCCGGCTGCCAGATGAAGGCGGTCGACGGATGCGGCGCCGTGAAGTCGGCCACGCCGAAGACGCCCAGGACGTCCATCAGGTAGGCGAAGCCGCCGGTGAGCACCATCGCCACCGGGAAGCCCACCAGCAGCGCCACCAGCGAGCGCCGGGCCAGCCGCCCGTGGCGCTGCACCACACCGGTGCACACCCCCGCCAGCGGGCCGAACTCCGGGCCGACCACCATCGCGCCGACGATCAGGATCGCGCTGTCGAGCATCACGCCGCAGGCCGCCAGCATCGTCGCCAGGGCCAGGAACGCCAGATAGGTGACGGTGAGGGTGGACTCCTCGTGGGTCGCGTCGGTCAGCGACTCCCACAGCACGGCGTCCGCGCCCTCCCCGGGCGCGTCCTCCTCGGCCTTCTCGGCGCGGGCCGACAGCGACAGGTCGATGTGCTCCACCGCGATCGAGCCCGTGTCGGCGACGCCCATGCGCCGCAGGGCCCGCAGCAGTTCGTCGCCCGCCTCGCGCGCCACGTCGCACATGACGATGTCCCCGCGCGGGTTGCGGGCCGCTCCGGGCAGCACGGCGAGGTGGGTGGCGCCCACGGTCCCCTCGACGAGGGACACGACCTCGTCGGTGCTCCCCTGCGGGACGATCATCCGGAGATGCAGCATGCGGGGCAGGCTACCCGGCGGCCGGTGGACTACAGCTTGCGCAGGGAGAGTTTCTGCACCTTGTGGTCGGGGCCCTTGCGCAGGATCAGGGTCGCGCGGCCGCGGGTGGGCAGCACGTTCTCCAGCAGGTTGGGCTGGTTGATGGCGCGCCAGGTGTGGCGGCCGTACTCCATGGCCTCCACCTCGGAGACCTCGGTGTAGCGGTGGAAGTACGACAGCGGGTTCTGGAAGGCGGTCTCGCGCAGCTGGCGGAAGCGCGCCAGGTACCACTGCTCGATGTCCTCGGTGCGCGCGTCCACGTACACGCTGAAGTCGAAGTAGTCGGCGAGCGCGACCCGGGTGCGGCCGTCCTTGCCCGGCAGGGCGGGCTGCAGGACGTTCAGGCCCTCGACGATGAGGATGTCCGGGCGCCGGACGACCAGCTCCTCGTCGGGCACGATGTCGTAGATCAGGTGCGAGTAGACGGGCGCGCGCACCTCGTCCTTGCCGGCCTTCACGTCGGCCACGAAGCGCGTCAGGGCGCGCCGGTCGTACGACTCGGGGAAGCCCTTGCGGGACATCAGCCCGCGGCGCTGGAGCTCGGCCTTGGGGAGCAGGAAGCCGTCGGTGGTGACCAGTTCCACCCGCGGGTGCTCCGGCCAGCGGGCGAGCAGCGCCTTCAGGATGCGCGCGGTGGTCGACTTGCCGACCGCGACGCTGCCGGCGACCCCGATGACGAAGGGCGTGCCGGTCTGCGAGCCGTGGCCCTCCCCGGTGTCGTCGAGGAAGGTGTTGACGGCGCCGCGCAGTCCGTGGGTGGCGCCGACGTAGAGGTTGAGCAGCCGCGACAGCGGCAGGTAGACGTCGATCACCTCGTCCAGGTCGATGACGTCGCCGAGACCGCGCAGGCGCTCGACCTCGTCCGCGGTGAGCGGCAGCGGCGTGCGGTCGCGCAGCGCGCTCCACTCGGCCCGCGTCAGGTCGACGTACGGCGTGGGCTCGGCGCGGCGGCGCGTCGGGTGGGGGGAAATCGTCGGCGGCACGGATTCATTGTTGCGCCGCGGTGAACTGCGCTCACGCCGGGGTCGGCCGGGCCGGCGCCGGCGCCGTCGTCAGCGGTATGTCAGCCCGTTGTCAGTGGCGTCCGGGACAGTGGTGCGCAACGGAGCAACACCGAGCGAACCATGACGGGGAGGACATCGCGGATGAGCTACGCGATCCAGGCGGAGGGCCTGGTCAAACGCTTCAAGGAGACCACGGCCCTGGCCGGCGTGGACCTGGCCGCGCGCAGCGGCACGGTGCTCGGCGTGCTCGGCCCCAACGGGGCAGGGAAGACCACGGCGGTGCGCATCCTGGCCACCCTGCTGCGGCCGGACGCCGGCCGGGCGCTCGTCGGCGGCCACGACGTGGTGCGGGAGGCCGGCGCCGTACGCGCGCTCGTCGGGCTCACCGGGCAGTACGCGGCCGTGGACGAGATGCTCACCGGCCACGAGAACCTGCTGATGATCGCCCGGCTGCTGGGCCTGCCGCGCCGTGAGGCCCGCGCCCGGGTGACGCGGCTGCTGGAGGAGTTCCGGCTCGCCGACGCCGGCGGCCGCGCCGCCAAGACGTACTCCGGCGGCATGCGGCGCCGCCTCGACCTCGCCGCGAGCCTGGTCGGCCGGCCGCGGGTGCTCTTCCTCGACGAGCCCACCACCGGCCTGGACCCGCACAGCCGCAACGAGCTGTGGGACATCGTCCGCGGCCTGGTCGGGGACGGTACGACGGTGCTGCTGACCACGCAGTACCTGGAGGAGGCCGACCAGCTCGCCGACGACATCGCGGTCATCGACCGCGGCCGGGTGATCGCCGAGGGCACCCCCGACGGGCTCAAGGAGCAGGTCGGCGGCCAGGTTCTGCAGGTGCGGCCGATGGCCGCGGCGGAGCTGGAGAAGGTCCACGCGATGGTCTCGGTGGTCGCCGGGCCCGCCGCGAAGATCGAGTCCGGCCTGGTCACCGCTGCGGTGAACGACCCGGAGCTGATGCCCGCCGTCGTACGGCGGCTGGACGAGGCCGGGGTGCGGGTGAGCGAGCTCACGCTGCGCCGCTCCAGCCTCGACGAGGTGTTCCTGTCCCTCACCGGGCACCGCGCGGTGGAGGAGACGACGACGGACGAGGACAAGACGGAGGCCCTGGTATGAGCGCCGTGACCGTGGACCTGATGCCGGTCGCCAAGGTCCGGCTCCGCGACGGGCTGCAGCAGACCTGCACCCTCGCCTGGCGCAACCTGGTGCAGATCAAGCACAACCCGATGGAGCTGATGGACCTCAGCGTCCAGCCCGTCATGTTCGTGCTGCTCTTCACCTACGTCTTCGGCGGCCAGATGGCCGGATCGCCCGACGCCTACCTGCAGTACGCGCTGCCCGGGATCATCGTGCAGAACGCCCTCTTCGCGACCATGAACACCGCGATGGGCCTCAACATCGACCTCACCAAGGGCGTCCTGGACCGGTTGCGCTCGCTGCCAATCGCCCGTTCCGCGCCGCTCATGGGGCGGGTCGTGGCGGACCTCGGCAAGCAACTGTGGTCGCTGCTGCTGATGCTGGGCCTGGGCGTGCTCATGGGCTTCGACGTGGACGGCGGCGTGCCCGGCGTACTGGGCGCGGCGGGCCTGCTGCTGGCCTTCGCGGTCGCCATGTCCTGGATGACGCTGCTGATCGGGATGCTGGTCTCCGAGCCGGAGAAGGTGATGACCTTCGGCTTCGTGCTGGTCATGCCGCTCACCTTCACCTCCAGCGCCTTCGTGCGCGCGGACACCATGCCCGGCTGGCTCAGGGCGTGGGCGGACGTGAACCCGGTCACCCGCCTGGCCGACGCCGTACGGGGATTGATGACCGGCTCCGGTGCGGTCGCCGGACCGGTCATGTGGTCGCTGCTGTGGGCCGCGGGGATCGCGGTGGTCTTCGTCCCGCTGGTGATGCGCGCCTACCGCGCGCGCAGCTGAACGCGCTCCCCGGGATGCCCCGGACCGTCCCGGTCCGGGGCCCACCGGCGTCCGCGGTCGGGTTCGACGTCCGCCGTCCGCCGCCTAGAGTTCTTCCCATGTGCGGAATCGTTGGATACGTGGGCGGCCAGTCCGCCCTCGACGTCGTCATCGCGGGTCTCAAGCGCCTGGAGTACCGGGGGTACGACTCGGCGGGCGTCGCCGTCCTCGCGGACGGCGGGCTCGCCGCGGCCAAGAGGGCCGGGAAGCTCGCCAACCTGGAGAAGCTGCTGGACGAGCGTCCGCTGCCGAGCGGCCCCGCCGGGATCGGGCACACCCGCTGGGCCACCCACGGCGGCCCCACGGACGCCAACGCGCACCCGCACCTGGACAACGCGGGCCGGGTCGCCGTCGTCCACAACGGCATCATCGAGAACTTCGCCGCCCTGCGTGCCGAACTCGCCGAGCGCGGCCACGACCTGCTCTCCGAGACCGACACCGAGGTCGTCTCCCACCTCCTCGCCGAGGCCTACTCCTCCACCGGGGACCTCGCCGAGGCCATGCGCCAGGTCTGCGGCCGCCTCGACGGCGCCTTCACCCTGGTGGCCGTCCACGCCGACGAGCCGGACGTCGTGGTGGGCGCCCGCCGCAACTCCCCGCTCGTCGTGGGCGTCGGCGACGGCGAGAACTTCCTCGCCTCCGACGTCGCGGCCTTCATCGCGTACACCCGCGAGGCCATCGAGCTCGGCCAGGACCAGGTCGTGGAGCTGCGCCGCGGGGGCGTCACCGTCACCGACTTCGAGGGCAAGCCCGCCGACGTCCGGCCGTACCACATCGACTGGGACGCCTCCGCCGCCGAGAAGGGCGGCTACGACTACTTCATGCTCAAGGAGATCGCCGAGCAGCCCAAGGCCGTCGCCGACACGCTGCTGGGCCGGATCGACGCGAGCGGACTGCTGACCCTCGACGAGGTACGGATCCCCGCCTCCGTGCTGCGCGAGGTCGACAAGATCGTCATCGTCGCTTGCGGCACCGCCTTCCACGCCGGAATGATCGCCAAGTACGCGATCGAGCACTGGACCCGCATCCCCTGCGAGGTGGAGCTCGCCAGCGAGTTCCGCTACCGCGACCCGATCCTGGCCCCGCGCAGCCTGGTGGTCGCCATCAGCCAGTCCGGCGAGACCATGGACACCCTCATGGCCCTGCGGCACGCCCGCGAACAGGGCTCCAAGGTGCTGGCCATCTGCAACACCAACGGCTCCACCATCCCGCGCGAGTCCGACGCGGTGCTCTACACCCACGCCGGCCCCGAGGTCGCCGTCGCCTCCACGAAGGCGTTCCTCACCCAGGTCGTCGCCTGCTACCTCGTCGCCCTCTACCTGGGCCAGGTGCGCGGCACGAAGTGGGGTGACGAGATCCTCGCCGTCATCCGCGAGCTCTCCCAGATCTCCCGTCAGGTCGAGCAGGTCCTCGAGACCATGGAGCCGGTCCGCGAACTGGCCCGCTCCCTCAAGGACAAGAACACCGTCCTCTTCCTCGGCCGCCACGTGGGCTACCCCGTCGCCCTGGAGGGCGCGCTCAAGCTCAAGGAACTCGCCTACATGCACGCCGAGGGCTTCGCCGCCGGCGAGCTCAAGCACGGCCCCATCGCGCTGATCGAGGAGGACCTCCCCGTCGTCGTGGTCGTGCCGTCGCCGCGCGGGCGCTCGGTGCTGCACGACAAGATCGTGTCCAACATCCAGGAGATCCGGGCCCGCGGCGCGCGCACCATCGTCATCGCGGAGGAGGGCGACGAGTCCGTCGTCCCCTACGCCGACCACCTGGTGCGGGTGCCGCAGACCCCGACGCTGCTGCAGCCGCTGGTCGCGACGGTGCCGCTGCAGGTCTTCGCGTGCGAACTGGCCACGGCCCGCGGCAACGAGGTCGACCAGCCGCGGAACCTCGCGAAGTCCGTCACGGTCGAGTGAGCAGCACGCCGTGATCATCGGGGTGGGCATCGACGTCGCCGAGATCGACCGCTTCGAGCAGTCCCTGGAGCGCACGCCCGGTCTGGCCGAGCGGCTCTTCCTCCCCGGCGAGCTCCACCTCCCCAGTGGGGCTCGCCGGGGCGGCGCCTCCCTCGCGGCGCGGTTCGCCGCGAAGGAGGCGGTCGCGAAGGCGCTGGGGGCGCCCGGGGGGCTGCACTGGTCGGACGCGGAGGTCGTCACGGAGGATTCGGGGCAGCCGCGGCTCATCGTCCGGGGGACGGTGGCGGCGCGGGCCGAGCAGTTGGGGGTGCGGACGTTCCACATCTCGCTCAGCCACGACGCGGGGGTCGCGTCCGCGGTGGTCATCGCCGAGGGCTGACCCGGTCCGGGGGTACCCCGTGTCGCCGCGTGCGGGGCGTTTGTGCTGGCGGTTTCCCTTGCGGCCGGGTGTTTGTGCGCGGGTTGTTTGCGCCTGCGGCGGGCGTCCCCCACCGCCCTCCCGATTGCCCGGCGCGGTCAGTGCGGGCCTGTGCTCTGTTGGGGTCGGTGCCGCGCCGGCGCACGTCCTCAGCGCTCGCGGTTTACCCCAGCATCGTTGGGCACCGCGCGCACCGCTCGTCGCTTCCGGGCGCACCCCGCCACACCCCCTCCCGTCGTATGGGCGCATGATGGCCGGTCGGGGGTGAGTAGGCACCTGCGGCAACCCCGGACCGCTCTCTGAACCCCGTCCGCCCGTCAGTCGCCCCACCGGCATGAGGGGGCGTACCCCGGCGCGGCACCGACCCAGGCACATGTTGCGCAGGCCCGCACTGACCGCGCCGGATGGGGTCCCCCCGGCCGAAGGCTGGGGGAGGGCGGGCGGCGGGGAAACCGCCCGCCGCATGCGCAAGCAACGGACGGCGCGCAACCACGGCCCCGCGGTGGGAACATGGCCCCATGCGGGTGGCGTACAGCGTGGAGACCGTACGGGCGGCGGAGCGGGCGCTCATGGCGCGGGTTCCGGAGGGGGCCCTGATGCAGCGGGCGGCGGCCGGGCTGGCGGCCGCGTGCGCGAACGCGCTCGGCACCGGGGGCGGGGTCTACGCGGCCCGCGTCGTCGTGCTGGCCGGGAGCGGGGACAACGGCGGCGACGCGCTGTACGCGGGGGCGCGCCTGGCGCGGCGCGGGGCGGGGGTGACCGCCGTCCTGGTGGCGCCGCAGAAGGCGCACCGCGGTGGCCTGGCGGCCCTGCGCGCCGCGGGCGGCCGTGCGGTCGCCCCGGACGACGTGGACGCGGTGGCCCTGATCCACCGCGCCGACCTCGTGCTGGACGGCATCGTGGGCATCGGGGGCAAGGGCGGGCTGCGCCCCGAGGCGGTGCCGCTGGCGGAGGCCGCGCACGCGTCCCGGGCGGTCGTGGTCGCCGTGGACCTCCCCAGCGGCGTGGACGCCGACAGCGGCGAGGTCCGGGGCGTGGCGGTGCGGGCCGACATGACGGTGACGTTCGGGACGTACAAGCCGGGCCTGCTCGTGGACCCGGCCGCCGAGCACGCCGGCGCCCTGCGCCTGGTGGACATCGGCCTCGGCCCCTGTCTGGACGGCACCGCGCCCGACCTGGAGGCGCTGCAGCACGCCGACGTCGCCGCCCTCCTGCCGGGCCCGGACGCCGAGAGCGACAAGTACCGGCGTGGCGTGATCGGCGTCGTCGCGGGCTCGGAGCGCTACCCCGGGGCCGCCGTGCTCGCGGTGGCGGGGGCGCTGCGGGCGGGCGCGGGGGCCGTGCGGTACGTGGGCCCGGGGGCGCGGGCCGTGCTGGCCCGCTTCCCGGAGACGCTGGTGTCGGCCGGGCCGCCGCACAAGGCCGGCCGGGTGCAGGCCTGGGTGGTGGGCCCCGGGCTGGGCGACGGGCCGGAGGCGCGGCGCTCGGTGGACGACGTGCTCGCCTCGGACGTGCCCGTGCTCGTCGACGCGGACGGCCTGCGGCTGCTGGACCGGGCCGTGGTGCGCTCCCGCGTCGCGGGCACCGTGCTGACCCCGCACGCGGGGGAGGCGGCGGCGCTGCTCGGTGTGGCCCGCGAGGAGGTGGAGGCGGCGCGGCTGGACCATGTACGGAGGCTGGCCGACGCGTTCGGCGCGACGGCGCTGCTGAAGGGCTCCACGACGCTCGTCGCGTCCCCGGAGCCGGGGGTGCCGGTCCGGGTCAATCCCACGGGGACGTCCTGGCTGGCCACGGCCGGCAGCGGTGACGTGCTCTCCGGTATCACCGGGTCCCTGCTGGCCGCCGGGCTCGCCCCGCGCGACGCGGCTTCCGTCGGTGCCTACCTGCACGGTCTGTCGGCGCGGGTCGCCGCGGGCCGGGTGGGCGCGCCGATCGCCGCGCACGACGTGGCCGCCGCCCTTCCTGACGCCTGGCGCGACATCAGGTCCTGATCCGCCGTCAATCAACTGGGCGAAACGGGTGGAGTCCGCCGACGTGGTGTTCCGCCGGGCGGCCGCACGTCAATTTGTGTGTTCATGGGAACGTATGCCAGAAGCAGGGTCCGGTTGCTCACCGCGGCCGTGGTCGCCCTTGCCGCACTCGGTGCGCACACGACGGCCGCCGCGGACGACGACTGGCCGGTGCCGGTGGACCGGCTCGTCCCCGGGGTCCCCTTCGGCCCTGCCGCCTCCCGGCAGGTCGACACCCCCGACCAGGGCGCGCTGCCCCGCACGATCGGCATGGCGCCGACCGGGCCCACGCGCAGCGCCGTGCTCTCCGAGGACGAGGGCGAGGACTGGGTGGATCCGCAACTGGTGGAGTTCGTGCCCGCCAAGGACGTAGAGCGGGCGCGTACGTTCCAGCAGGAGCGGGCCGCCGAGGAGGAGGACCAGGACCCGTACTACGAGGAGGACGAGGAGGACGGGTCGAACCCGGAGCCCGCCGAGTACTGCACGTCCTTCACCGGCCCCTACCAGCGCGAGGTCGAGAAGCGGCTGCGGCTGCGCGTGAACGGCAGGCAGTCCGAGGCCGACTGCTCGGAGATCCGCCGCTACCAGAAGTCCAGGGGCATCGTGCCCGCCACCGGCTTCGCGGGCCCCACCACCTGGGGCTACCTCCGTCTCGACGAGGCCACCAGGAAGGGCCCCAATGCCTCCCGCCGGTGCCCGGCGCCGGCCCGGGGCAAGCGCATCGTCTGCATCGACCTCAACCGCCAGCTGCTGTGGGTGCAGAGCAGCAGCACCAAGGTCGTCTTCGGCCCCGTCGCCATCCGCAGCGGCCGCACCGGCTACCTCACCCGTACCGGCCGCTTCTCCGTCTACTGGCGCCACAAGGACCACGTCTCCGACATCTACGACGCCCCGATGCCCTACAGCCAGTTCTTCAGCGGCGGCCAGGCGATGCACGCCACTCCCGGGAGCGTCTACAAGGCGCCCGGATCGCACGGATGCATCAACCTGTCCAACCGCAACGCGCGCCTGCTGTGGAACGTCCTGAAGATCCAGGAGGCGGTGTACGTGTGGGGCAGGAAGCCCGCCACGTGACGGCGGCACGGGGCCGGCCTGAGACACTGGGCGCGATGGATGAGACGAATCTGCGCGCCCAGGCCACGATCGACCTCGCCGCCCTGCGGTCCAACGTCGCGGCGCTGCGCGCCCGCGCACCCCGCTCCGGGCTGATGGCCGTGGTCAAGGCGGACGCCTACGGCCACGGGATGGTGCCGTGTGCCCGGGCCGCCCTGGAGGCGGGCGCGGGCTGGCTCGGCACGGCGACGCCCGACGAGGCGCTGGCCCTGCGCGCAGCCGGGATCACGGCCCCCGTGCTGTGCTGGCTGTGGACGCCGGGAGGGCCCTGGCGGGCCGCCGTGGAGGCGGACGTCGACGTGACGGTCAGCGCGCTGTGGGCGCTGCGCGAGGTCGCGGAGGCCGCCGCGGCCGCGGGCCGGACCGCGCGCGTCCAGCTGAAGGCCGACACGGGTCTGGGCCGCAACGGCGCCCAGCCCGCGGAGTGGCCCGACCTCGTCGCCGCCGCCCGCGCCGCCGAGACCGAGGGCCTGGTCAAGGTCACCGGGCTGTGGTCGCACTTCGCGTGCGCCGACGAGCCCGGCCACCCCTCCATCGCGGCGCAGCTCGCCGTCTTCCACAGCGCCCTGGAGACCGCGGAGCGCGCCGGGTTGCGCCCCGAGGTCCGGCACATGGCGAACTCCCCGGCCACGCTGACCCTGCCCGAGGCGCACTTCGACCTGGTCAGGACCGGGGTGGCGATGTACGGGATCTCGCCGGTCCCGCAGGTCGGCGGCCCGGCCGACTTCGGGCTGCGCCCGGTGATGACGCTGTCGGCGCGACTGGCCTCGGCCAAGCGCGTCCCCGGCGGCCACGGGGTCTCCTACGGGCACCACTACACGACGCCCGGCGAGACGACCCTCGCCCTGGTGCCCGTCGGGTACGCCGACGGCGTCCCGCGGCACGCCTCGGGCACCGGCCCGGTGCTGGTGGCGGGCAAGTGGCGGACGGTCGCCGGGCGGGTGGCGATGGACCAGTTCGTGGTCGACCTCGGGGGCGACGGCGCCGCCGCGGGTGACGAGGCAGTACTGTTCGGCCCTGGTGACCGCGGTGAGCCGACCGCCGAGGACTGGGCACGGGCGGCGGGCACCATCGCGTACGAGATCGTCACTCGGATCGGGACCCGGGTGCCGCGCGTCTACGTGGGTACGTAAACGCGTAGCCAAGGGGAAGCAGCGATACGACCATGACCGAGAGCGGTAGGGCAACGGGGGCGGCGATGGAGGCGGTGGCCGAAGCGGCCGCCGCTTCCGGTCGCTGGCAGCGCGCCGGGATCGTCGGCGCGGCCGTGGGCGTCGTCGCGGCGGGTGCCGCCGCGGGGGTGGCGCTGGAGCGGGCCACGGTGGGGCGGGGCATGCGCAAACGCGCCCGGCTCGCCCTCGACCTGGCCGGGCCGTACGGCTCGCTGCGCGGGATGCCGGGCAGGGCCGCCGCGGAGGACGGCACCGAGATCTACTACGAGGTCGAGGAGGCGGACCCGGCGGCGATCGACGTGGCCGCGCCGACGCGACGCTGGCAGTTCTTCCGCCGCAGCGGCCAGGCGCCGCCGCTGACCGTGGTCTTCAGCCACGGGTACTGCCTCAACCAGGACTCCTGGCACTTCCAGCGCGCCGCGCTGCGCGGGGCGATACGCGCCGTCTACTGGGACCAGCGCAGCCACGGCCGCTCCGGCCGGGGCAAGGACCAGGCGGACGGCGAGCCCGCCACGATCGACCAGCTCGGCCGCGACCTGAAGGCGGTGATCGACGCCGCCGCGCCGGAGGGCCCGTTGGTGCTCGTCGGGCACTCCATGGGGGGCATGACGGTCATGGCGTTCGCCGACCAGTTCCCCGAGGTGGTGGCCGAGCGCGTGGCCGGCTTCGCCTTCGTCGGCACGTCCTCCGGCAAGCTGGCCAGCGTGACGCTGGGCCTGCCGGCGGCCGGCGCGCGGGCGCTGCGGGCGCTGGCGCCGGGGGTGCTGCGGATCCTGGGCACCCAGGTCGACCTGGTGGAACGGGGGCGCCGGGCGACGGCCGACCTCTTCGCCGGGATCATCAAGCGCTACTCCTTCGGCTCCGAGGTGGACCCGGGCGTCGCGCGCTTCGCCGAGCGGATGATCGAGTCGACCCCGATCGACGTCGTCGCCGAGTTCTACCCGGCCTTCACCGAGCACGAGAAGAGCGAGGCCCTGGACGTGCTGGACGGCCTGCCCGGGCTCGTACTGGCCGGGGACAAGGACCTGCTGACGCCCAGTGAGCACAGCCGGGCCATCGCCGAGCGCCTGCCGGACACCGAGCTGGTGGTGGTGCCCGGGGCCGGGCACCTGGTGATGCTGGAGCACCCCGAGCTGGTCAACACGCACCTGGCGGCGCTGCTCGCCGAGGCGGCCGACGCCTCGCGCGCAGCGGTCCCGCAGGCGCTGCGCGAACTGGCGGTGCCGCCGCCCGCCGGGCCGGGCAGGGCGGACCGCGTGGTCTCCGGCGGCGCGTAGCATTCGGGCACATGGGCATGGAAGCCATCGGCATGGAAGCGATCCGGGTCACCGTCAAGACCCCCGACCAGATGCGCGAGCTGGGGCGCCGTCTCGCGCCGCTGCTGCGCGCCGGCGACCTCGTCGTCCTCAGCGGTGACCTGGGAGCGGGCAAGACCACGCTGACCCGTGGCCTGGGCGAGGGCCTGGGCGTCCGGGGCGCGGTGACGTCGCCGACCTTCGTGATCGCGCGGGTGCACCCCTCGCTGGGCGGCGGCCCCGCCCTGGTGCACGTGGACGCGTACCGGCTGACCGGCGGCCTCGACGAGATGGAGGACCTGGACCTCGACGTCTCGCTGCCGGAGTCGGTGGTCGTGGTCGAGTGGGGCGAGGGCAAGGTCGAGGAGCTCTCCGACGACCGGCTGCAGCTGGTGATCCACCGCGCGGTGGGCGAGGTCGCCGCGAACGGGCAGGAGGACCACGACGTGCGCGAGGTCGTCGTGACCGGGGTCGGCGGGCGCTGGGCCGGTGAGGACCTGGCGGGCCTCGGCGTCTGAGCGCGTAACCGTTCCGACAAGGTGTCGGGAAGATGTTGCGTACGGCACGTCCCCCGTGTTCTGCTGGAGTCCAGGAGTCGGTTAGGGCTGCCTAACCCGACCCCCGTCGGACCCAGGAGGCATCCATGTCGGCCCACACGGCCCCGGAGCCGGAGCCGGGTTACTCGATGCAGGCGCTGCTGGCGGCGGCCGCGGCGGCGAACGCGGTGTGCACCCCCCCGGGGGAGCCCGAGGAGCCGGAACCGGACACGGTGCAGGACGAACCCACGCGGCGCCCCGAGGCGGACGCGGCCTAGGTTCTGTTTCTTGGATCATGTGCGGAGCCAGATCATCAGGGCTGCGACGGTGACGGTTCCGAGGTAGGTGTAGGCGCGTTTGTCGTA